>NZ_LGSU01000065.1 GCF_002260545.1 Hydrocoleum sp. CS-953
TCAAGAGAAACAATGAATTTATTTTCCTTTTATTCAATCCAATCCGTTTTAGTGAGAGGTAATTATCAATTATCAATTATCCATTATCCATTATCCATTATTGAATTCCTTTCCCGCAACTTCAACAATATTTGATCATGCACTTCCCGCGTAATTGGATATAAATAAGCTAACAATAATCCAACTATTAAAAATATAGTAGGTAAAGGACCTATCGCTACCCGAACTGCTAAAAGTGCTGACTCTGGTTGAGTAGGTGGAGCTTCTCCAGGAATAGTTTCAATAAATCCAGCAATATCTAAAGCTAATCCTACCAAAAACAAACCAATAGCTAATCCTATCTTTTGCAAAAAAACCATAAAAGAATAAAAAATTCCTTCCCTTCTTTTCCCTGTATTTAACTCATCTAAATCAATAACATCTGGTATCATNTTCAATAAATCCAGCAATATCTAAAGCTAATCCTACCAAAAACAAACCAATAGCTAATCCTATCTTTTGCAAAAAAACCATAAAAGAATAAAAAATTCCTTCCCTTCTTTTCCCTGTATTTAACTCATCTAAATCAATAACATCTGGTATCATTGACCAAGGAACTAAATAAGCAGTTGATACTCCAAAACCTGCCATTACTGCCAAAAAATACATCAAACTAACTTGTCCTGGTTGGATAAAAAATAATCCACCCTGAGCAATTATCCATAAACAAAGACCCATAAAATAAACGGCTTTTTTACCAACCTTTTTACTAACAAAACTCCAGACAAATAACATAATTAAAGCAGTACCTTGAACAGCGATCGCTACTTGAGGAAAAGTTGCTTCTGGTAGCCCCATCCAGTTAATTACAAAGTAAGGCAAAATTGAAGCTGTTAATTGTACTCCCAACCAAGAACACAAATAAATTCCAATCACAAATAGAAACGGACCATTACTAAAAGCTATACGAATTTGTTCAACAATTGGTAAATTAGTATTATTATCTTCTTCCTGTTGTCTATTATGAGAAAGTGTGCGTTTTCGAGTACCAAAAAAACACCAATATATAGGTAAAACAGCAATTATCGCACAGACTATACCTAACACTAAATATTGTTGAATAGGATTATCTTTGAAAATAGAAAAAATTAATTGAGCAATAACCAAAGAAAGAATACTACCACCAATAGAAAATGCAAACCTAAAACTATTTAAACTGGTACGTTCATTGTAATCTTGTGTCAGTTCTGGAGTTAGAGCAGCGTAGGGTAAATTAACAATAGTATAAGCAAGATTAAATAAAACAGCAATTACTACATAATACCAAAATAAAACTGATTGATTAGTAGTAGGAACTATCCACTGTAAAAAGAATAAAAGACCAAAAGGAATAGCACCAAAAACCATCCAAGGATAACGTCTACCCCAAGGATGAACAGTGCGATCGCTCATTACTCCAATAATTGGATCGTTAATAGCATCAGAAATTTTCCCAATCATCAAAATACTACCTGCAATACCAGCAGGTAAACCAGCAACATTAGTGAAGAAATATAGCAAGAAAAATACCTGAACATTAGCACACATAGCTGGACCTAAATCTCCAGCACCATAAGCTAATTTTGTCCAAAAGTTAAGTTTTTCAGTTTCAATATAATTATTATTCATTATTTATTAATTAATAAAAATACACTATAGAAGCCTTATAGTATCTCCGCAAAGGTAAGGGTTTTTGCCAAAGGAGTCAGGAGTCAGGAGTCAGGAGATGGAGAATTATAGAATAGAAGAAAAAAGAGGTAATTATCAATTATCAATTATCCATTATCCATTAATGAAACCTCTCCTAATTTTTACAGATATGTGTAGTGATTATTATAC
>NZ_LGSU01000650.1 GCF_002260545.1 Hydrocoleum sp. CS-953
AGCAATTTCTCGCACCGCTTCACGTCGCACATTCCAATTTTCATCAGACACAACCCTTTGTTTGAGCCAAATATAAGTTGAATTATCATCCCTCCAAGTTGTTGCTACTACCTCCACCGCTTTAGTACGAATTTCACCAACTAAAGCTACATTTTTCTGATAAATTTCTTGAGAGTAATAATCGTCAAAAGATATACTGCCATAAGGTTTATAATAATAACCAAGGTCATACGAAGTCAAATCTTTTAACCTTTTTAATAATCGATTCCCCACATCACCAATACTCTGACGACTCCTAACTTCAAACAAACACTTGCCCGCCAAAAATAAATTCTGAAACTTTTCCTCTTCCCCCTCTTGCTCCATCAAATAACTAATAATATCTCCCACAAACTTAGCATCAATCATCCCTGCAATTAACCGCAAAACCTCATGCTTTGTTTCATCCTGCCAATACTTACCAAAAGTACCATCGATCAACCCATCTATTCCCAGAGTTTGTGTTTCCTTAAACTGCCAAACAAACTCCCAAGCACAGAAAAATTCCAAAAAAGTCCGATGCACAAAAGCATAATATTCAGCCCCAACAAAACACAAAATAAAATTCCGACTCCGCAACTGTTCAATCAGCGCCTTAGCCATAGGTATAGTTGTCGCATCATTAATATTTAGACTTTTGAGATAATCCGAAATAATCCTTTCCAAATCATTTCCATGAATCAAATTACTAGCCAAACCTTCTTTATTTCCCTGCATAAAAAAAGCTACCTCACGCAAAATTGCCTGTTTATCTTTATAGTCAATAGTAACCGAGTCAATCTTCGCATCAACTAAAGCCCTTTCTGCATCCCACTGTTGTAATAAAACTCGCGAAGCTTGATTATAAAGTTCTGCTCTATCTCTCGGCAATTCTTGATGACGATTCAAAATAGCCATCATAGTTAATAACAGGGGATTTTCCGACAATTGCTTAATAGCTGAAGAATCATTAATTGCCCGTTTCAATCTTTCTCTTTTCCTCTCCCTTTCCGCCTCATTCTGATAAGTCAAATCATGCCAACTTTGAATAAAATCCTCAACTTGTTCCGCCTCTAAATCTTGTAACATAAAATGATAAAACTCAGCATCCCGGAGTTTTTGTGGCTTATAACCAATCACCCGCGAAGTAACAATAACCCGGACATTTTTATAGTCATTAGTAAATCCATGAATTGCAGTTATTACATCATCTCGTTTTGCCGGATCGAAAACTTCATCCAACCCATCAAACATCACAATAGCATCACCATTTTGTAATTTTGCATGAAGTTCCGGTTTAGGCAAATGACAAACTACCCCACTACCCTTTTCCAGAAAATCCAGAAAATTATTGCATTTATTCGCATCATAGTTCCGCACATAAGTCCGCAGTTCAATTAACAAAGGAATTGGGTATAAAGGCAAATCTTTCGGCGATAATTCTGCCCATTTTAGAGCGATATATTGTAATAAAGTAGACTTACCAGAACCGGGGTCGCCCAGAATAACTAAATACTGATAATTTTTATCTTCTACTAACTCTAAAACCGAGCGAGTTTGCTGTGCAAAATATCTGCCTCGGAAAATTTCCAATTGTTCTGGAGAAAAATCTGAGTCAAGCTGCCCACTATCTTTTAATTGTTTCAAATATTCTTTAGGAATTTCATGTACTTGAGGCATAAACTCTTGAGATTCCCGCACATTTTGAGGAATAAAAATTCGCCATAATTTCAAATCATTATAACTATAACCACTCGTATCTAAACTTTCTAATTTAAGATTTCCATATTGTTCTCGGATTCCCTCTTGATGTTTTATCAGGTCAAATTCCGGTCTAATTTCATAGTTTTGATTTGCCAGTTTCTCCAGATTTTCCGAATCTAATATTTTGCGTAATTCATCCGACTCTCGAATAATCTTTTTCACCTTTCTCCGATATTGCTCGGCAACAAATTCCCAGTTAAATTCATCTGGCAAAGACGGATTAATTTCATTGCCAATAGTAGCTAATGTCTTAGTATCCAAAATTTTTAGATTATTATCAAAAGCACTAACCAGAACTTCTAAAACAGACCGATTTTTAAGAAACTGTTTTAAAGGTTTAATATATTCTTTTAACTCACTTTCACTCAAATCAGCATTTTCTAACTCTTGCTGTACCAAATCTAAAAAATATTTAATTGCTTGTGCCGTAGCTTTTTGTAAAGGTTTTCCATTTTTTATCCCATCAATAGCATCAGATATACCTTGTTTAAAAAAATCTTTAACATAGTCTTCAGCAGTACCCTTCGCTAACTCTCCAATAACTTCCTGAGCAATAAATTTAACCGCTTCACTACCCCCCCAAGCAATTAACAATTCAATCATAATTATTTAACCTCTTATGTATTATTTATTTTTCATTATATAGCACCACACATTTAGGAAACCGACATTGTTGGGTAAGGGTTTGGTGACGAAACCCCTACGATATTGAAAGAGAAAAACATTTTTATTTAACCTCTTATGGATTAGTTATTTTTAATTATATAACACTACACATTTAGGATTTAGGAAACCGACATTCTTGGGTAAGGGTTTGGAGACCAAACCCCTACGATATTGAATTGTAATGATACTATCGGATCAGGTATAAAGCCTCTCCATTCATGGATAAAAAAGAAAAAAAATACTTTTAGTCAATCCTCTTCTTTATAAGAAGAGGTAATAATTAATAATTAATTATTAATTGTTGAACTCCTTCTTCCTTCTTCCTTCTTCCTTTCTAATACATAATATCACCTTCAATTAAATCCTGAAACTTAGGATTTAAACGAATATTACCAAAATCACTATCAGTTCTTGCCATCTCTCGGTAGGGTTTACCAGCACCGAAATTAATTGCTTGTTCCAAATTTTCAATTGCTAAATATACCTTCTCCTGCAAAGCATAACAACGAGCTTTATTATAGTAAGCCAAAGAATAATTTGGTTGAATTTTTATGGCTTCATCAAAACAAGCGACCGCTTCATACCACTCTCCTAAATTTGACAAAGCTTGACCTAAATTATTCCAAGCTTCCTGATAGTCTATTTTAATTTCTATTGCTTTCTCATAACTAATAATTTCTCCTTCCGTATCTCCTAAATAAAATAAGGTTCTTCCTTTAAAATTCCAAGCTGCATAATGATTGGGTTTAAGTTTTATTACCTGTTCAAAACATTTCAAAGCTTCCTGATACCTTCCTAGCTCAAATAATGCCTTACCTTGATTATCCCAAGCTTGATATAAATTTGGTTGAATTTTTTTTGCTTGTTCGTAATTTTCAATAGCTTCTCGGTAATGTCCTAAACTATTCCAAGAATTTCCTAAATTGTACCAAGCTTGATATAAATCTGGTTGAATTTGTATTGCTTTCTCAAAAGAATTGATAGCTTCCCGATATCGCTCTAAATCATTCAGTACATTCCCTCGATTATACCAAGCAAAATGAGAATTTGGTTTGAGACTTATAGCCAGATGAAAATCACTTAAAGCTAACTGTAATCTACCTATTCTTTTGAAGGCATTACCTCGATTNATTGTACCAAGCTTGATATAAATCTGGTTGAATTTGTATTGCTTTCTCAAAAGAATTGATAGCTTCCCGATATCGCTCTAAATCATTCAGTACATTCCCTCGATTATACCAAGCAAAATGAGAATTTGGTTTGAGACTTATAGCCAGATGAAAATCACTTAAAGCTAACTGTAATCTACCTATTCTTTTGAAGGCATTACCTCGATTATTCCAGGCTTCAGGATAGTCTGGTTTAATTTTTATTGCCTTATTAAAAGCAGTAATAGCCTGTTGATATTTTCCCAATTTACTAAGATTTACTCCCACATTGTACCAGCCCTGATAGTCATCTGGGGAGATTTCTGTTTGTCCATCCATTTCATTTTTCAAGGAAGAAGGAAGCCAGTTATTCAGTTATTAGTTATTATTTATCAGTTATAGCAGTTCTAAATGTTTGTTGTAAAATTTTATCGTAGGGGTTTGGTCTCCAAACCCAACCACAAA
>NZ_LGSU01000651.1 GCF_002260545.1 Hydrocoleum sp. CS-953
GAATATGAATAATCAGAATAATTCTCATTGTTGTAGCTGTCACCATGAAGAAAATGATAATCATACTAACCAAACTACCCAAGAGTCACATTTAAAACAGGAAATTTTACCTTTACTTCCAGTCGCTATTATCTATATATTAGGTTTGATTTTCTATCAACAATTACAAAATATTGCCTACGGTATAGGGAAATACATAGTGTTTATTCCTATCTATATATATAGTGGATGGACGGTACTTTCTAGCGCTGGAAAAAATATTTTGAAAGGCAGAATATTTGATGAAAATTTTTTAATGACTGTCGCAACATTGGCAGCGATCGTTATTGATAAGTTACCGGAAGCTGTGGCAGTAATGTTGTTTTATCAAGTTGGGGAAACATTCCAAGAATATTCTGTTAAACGTTCCCGTAGTTCTATTAAGTCATTATTAGAAGTTCGTCCTGATTATGCAAATTTAAAAATTGATGATTCTCTGGAAAAAGTATCTCCTGAAATAGTAGAAGTTGGGAGTGAAATAGTCGTTAAACCAGGAGAAAAAATTCCTTTAGATGGTGAAATTATCTCTGGCAATTCTCAAGTTGATACTTCGGCTTTAACTGGGGAATCAATACCTAAGTTTTTCACAGTTGGGCAAACAATATTAGCAGGGATGGTTAATCAAACGGGAGTATTAACAATTCGGGTTACTAAACCTTTTGGTGAGTCATCCATTGCTCGGATTTTAGAATTAGTTGAAACTGCTAAAACTAAGAAATCTAAAACGGAAAGATTTATGACAACTTTTGCCAGATACTATACTCCAGTCGTTGTCTTTATTTCTTTGCTAATTGCTTTTTTGCCTCCTCTATTTATTTCTGGTGCGACTTATGGCGATTGGATAAATCGGGCATTAATTGTATTAGTTGTTTCCTGTCCTTGTGGATTAGTAATTAGTATTCCTTTGGGTTACTTTGGTGGAGTTGGTGGAGCTGCTAAACGAGGGATTTTAGTTAAAGGTTCCACATTTTTAGATGATTTAGCTGCTATTAAAACTGTGGTTTTTGATAAAACTGGAACTTTAACAGAAGGTAAACTTCAGGTAACAGATATTATCACGAAAAATGGCTTGACTAAACCAGAATTAGTAGAAGTGGCAGCTAAAGTAGAATCTTTATCAAATCATCCTATTGCTCAAGCAGTTTATAAATATAATTCCACGAAAATAGATAATTATGATGTGTCAGAATATCAAGAAATTGCTGGATGTGGAATTAAGGCAAAAGTTGGGAATAAAACAGTTATTGCTGGAGGCGATCGCCTATTACATTTAGAAGATATTGAACACGATATTTGTGATGTTGGAGATACGGCAGTTCATTTAGCAGTTGATAGTAAATATGTTGGTTATATTACAATTTCTGACCAAATTAAATTAGATGCTGCTCAGGCAATTAAGTCTTTGAAAAATTTGGGTGTAGAAAAAATTGTAATGTTAACTGGAGATAATCAAACTGTTGCTCAACGGGTGGCAAAAAATCTAGGTTTAGATGATTATCAAGCGGAATTATTGCCCGAAGATAAAGTTACTGCCATTGAACAATTATTGCTTCAAAATAATGGAAAAGTTGCTTTTGTTGGTGATGGAATTAATGATGCTCCAGTTATTGCTCGTGCCGATGTTGGTCTGGCTATGGGTGGTATGGGTTCCGATGCAGCAATTGAAACTGCGGATGTTGTTATTATGACTGATGCTCCTTCTAAGGTTGCCGAAGCAATAAAAATTAGCAGGAAAACTCGTCGTATTGTTTGGCAGAATATTGGTTTTGCTTTAGGAGTAAAAAGTTTGTTTATTTTGTTGGGAATAGTTGGGTTGGCAAATATTTGGGAAGCAGTATTTGCAGATGTGGGTGTGGCATTAATTGCAATTTTTAATTCTAGTCGAGTATTGGAATTCAAAAGTCAAAAGTCAAAAGTCAAAAGTTAAATAGGAAAGTAATATTAAATCCGGTCATCAAAAGGTACTTTTTCCCTATTCCCCTACTCCCCTACTCCCCTATCATCTTAAATACCTAATATTAAGGAGTTAATTAAACGGATGAATGCTTATAAAAAATATGTAATAATTGATAATCTTCAGCAGTTGGTTTGATCGGATTTACCATTTGCAGCAGGTCATTTCAGTTATCAGTTAACAGTTAACTGATAACAGTACCTCTCGCTAAACCCAGAGGCTTGAAATACTGAAGTTTATTTTCTCTTGGTCGATTAGATATGGCGTTAACGGAGTGGCTCTGTTAAGAGCGGGAGACCCGCTCCTACGGACCCGCTTCGGTAACGCCATCTCATCCTGACGGACTGCTCCGCAAACGACCGCTTTTTCATCCCCTTAAAAGGGGAGGCTTGAGACCTTATTTTTTGGTCAAAAAGTGGAAATAATTCTTTTAGCTGAAGAGCATAATGAAGTTGATAGTCCACTAGAGGAATTACGCCAAAAAATTGATAGTGCAACTAAACAAAATTTAGCAGGAAATGTGAAAGAACGATACCAGCGGAAATGATATAAAATAGGGGAAAAAGGCGTTGGTGAATAAAAGTATAATTTGAGAGAATTCAGGAGTTATAAAGGAGCTTTTTCTGGGTCAATTAGAGGGAAAATAGGTCTGATTTACACGTTATATCATGCCCGGTAGCATCGGTATTGTAAAAGGGTAAGAATTCAGAATTAAGAAATTTGCTTTGTCAGGCTTTATTTATCTAGGAATTAAGGGTATTAACCCCGAAAAACACTTAAATTTCCTGTAGATATTCACTCTTTGGTTTACACAAACGATACCAGCGGACATAATATTATAAATTTAGGAATTTCATACCGTGTTTCACCAAGACCAGGAAAAAAAGTAGCATCTAATATCATGTCCGGATAATCAATGATAAAAAAACCTTCTCCCTTTGAACTTTTCTTCCCCTTCTGCCTTCTGCCTTCTGCCCTCTGCCTTCCCTCCTCCAAAGTGTAACTATTCAACCGAACATGATATAAGTTCCCATCTCCCCACACTTCCCAGACTTTCCACCCTCCCATTGATAAGATCCCATCTCCCCACACTTCCCAGACTTTCCACCCTCCCATTGATAAGATCCCAAATGGGTTCTATAAACCCGGTTTCTATACTTCTGGAAATATCTATCTAATCTGAAAATCAGAACTTTCCAACTCAGGAGCATTCACAACATTCGCAAATAAACCGCCCTCTCCAAAACCACTTGCTACACCATCCGAGTTGTAGAACAAATTACCATTTGTCTGATTATAAACAATAACTCCTACTGCTGTTTCTGCTTGTGCGTCACTACTGACAACCTCAAACTCCTCAACAATACTAAAACCTTCACCTGCCAAACTATTAATAGCTGTAAACGTATTCTGATCTAACCAAATTTTATCCCTATCTTCCTGAAAGTCAGTAATAGTATCTGTACCAATATCCTCTGCTTGAAAAGGTTGGTTAGTATTAAAAATGAACTTATCCTTACTCGCACCTCCAGTCAGAGTATCGTTACCCGCACCACCATTTAAGCGATCGCATCCCGGTCTCCCTTGTAAAATATCGTCACCTGCTCCTCCTAGCAAAATATCATTACCAATACCTCCAATAACTGTATCTGCTCCACCCACTCCTAAAAGGGTATCGTTACCTCGACCTCCTCCTAATTTATTGTCACCATCACTACCTGCAATATAATTGTTTCGAGGGTTTCCAGAACCATCAATATTTTCCCCGGTCAGCACCAGGTTTTCAACATTGCCTGGCAAACTATAGGTGATACTAGACTCAGCAGCATCAATACCAGCATTAGGATCTTCAATGATTATATCTGCGGTGTTGTTAATAATATAAGTATCATTACCCTCACCACCTGAAAGAGTGTCGCCATTGTTTGTTCCGATGAGGCGATCGCTATTAGGAGTACCAAGAGTATTGTTATTATTTGCTAGAGTCTCATCCACATCAGTCACATCTATAGTTAGTTGTTGCTCAAAACTTTCTGTGGGTGTTCCACTATCAGTTGTGCGGATATTA
>NZ_LGSU01000652.1 GCF_002260545.1 Hydrocoleum sp. CS-953
CTCCCCCACTCCCCTACTCCCTTACTCCCCTACTGCTCCTACCATATTTTTGTTTAATTTCCTTCACCCGCGCCACTAACTCCCCACCTTTTTCCGGGTTTACCATCGCCACAAAATTAGCAAAACCCTCTATCGCAGCCATCACATCATCAGCATTACCCCACCTCTTCCCTTGGGGTCCATCCTTTTCTATCTGATACAAAGTTGCCCGAAATTTCTTCAACTCTTTCCGAGAAATAGTCGGAAACTCATTCACCACAACACCAGTAACTTCAAGTTGACTAGACTTGCGCCGAAGAATTCTCGTTTTTTCCTCATTGACAATAAACCCTTCATGGCTAACAATAGATTCAGTACGGTGGAAAATATTGCAAATTTGTCGGAGACTATCTCCCGAACCAGAAAAAGTCAAGTCATCAGCATAACGAGTATAGACAAAACCAAGTTCCCCTGCCATTTCACTCAGACGTTTATCCAAGCGACGACACATTATATTAGTAATTGCCGGACTAGCAGGAGAACCTTGAGGTAAGTGGCGTTCGCTCTGAGCTACATAATAAGTTTGTCCGTCTAACTCGACTTCTGCCACATCCGGTTCAGTACAAAGGAGGGCAAAAATAGTAGCAGCAGCTTCAGAATAACCCAATGAACAAAATAACCCTTTAACCCGCTTGTAAGAAATAGAAGGGAAAAAATTTTTCAGGTCAAAATTAATAATTACATCCGCAGCGACATGAGGTTCGGCATTAGTCAGAATAGAATGTCCGGCGCGAAAACCGTGAGCTGCTTCATGGAGTGGAATATTACAGAGAATATTGTCAAGTATCCAAATTTGAACATTTTTCAAACGTGGCATCGGAGCAGATATTTGCCTTTCTCCTCCTATTTTTTTAGGAATTTTGAAACGAATGTAGTGAGAAACTGTAGAAGTAGAGCGGGAAAATGCCAGAAACCGAAGTTCTCCCACAGTAATATCCATGGCAGTAGCTATATCTTGGGCAGTATTAAGAATGGGGAGGTCATAAGTTTCGAGACGGGAAATATTCCCATCAATATTATTAAGTCCTCCGGATACTCCTTCCCCAAGATAAATAATGTCATTTTCTTTTTGTTCTTGCCAGGCTTCGGCACGTTCTTGTCTTTCTCGCTCCCGACGTTCTTTATTTTCTTGTTGTTTACGACGAGACTCAGCTAATCTTTGTTTGTAAGCTTCTTGACGGAGTTTCTTTTGACTGGAAAGGCGAGCATTTTCTTGGCGGAGTTTTCGCAGTTGTTTTTCTAGTTCCCCACGACGCTCAATTTCATCAGGTGGGTCTTCAGGTATTTCCTCACCTTCAGGCCAAAAACCATAACGAACCATTTCTTCCAGGATAAATTCTTCGCGACCTATTTCACGAATACGAGCATATAATTCTTGACGGGAGCTTGGGCGATCGGTCATTTCAGTTATCAGTTATCAGTTATCAGCTTTTTCAGTTATTAATTAGGGCTTCCTGATTAAATATAAAAGGATTGACAGATAAAGATTTTAGCATTTTTAGGTCTTGAAAAAGTACCTCCTTTTCAGCTCTTGATGCACGGTTCCCGAAAAATCAAAAAGAAGCGTATTTCTGACGCATAGTTGGGCAAAAAAAATTATTCCTTTACTTCCTGAAAAAAACTTTTTCAGCAAACCCTAATTATTAGTACCTACTAGACCGACACAGCTAAAATGTTGCAATAGTAGAGGCGGGTTGTAAATTAATGAATAATTCTTATTAGGTTGAAAGTCTCTCGGCAAGAACAAGAAAAAAGTGCTAGGAGATTTTCGTACTTGATTTCTATCTGTCGGCTTTAACAAAAGGTAATTATTAATTATTAATTATCCATAGTAGAGGCTGCTTTTAGCTAGAATTTTAATGCTTACTCTAAGCAATATCAACTCGCCCTCATGCACATCTATTAGTTGTGTCAGTTTACTAAAGTAATAGGGAGACAATAAAATCGGAAATTTCCTTTTTTATATCTTTGAAAAGAGAGACTATTGACCTTATTTACTTGGTTATTTTCAGTCAAAATTTATTATAGCAATCTTAGAATAAGTTGTACTATTTTCTTGTAAAGGTTTTGTCCCCAAATTTCATTTTTGCTTGGGTTTGGAGACTAAACCCCTACGGTTTTTTTCNTTTTCGTGCAAATTTTATTATAGCAATCTTAGAATAAGTTGTACTATTTTCTTGTAAAGGTTTTGTCCCCAAATTTCATTTTTGCTTGGGTTTGGAGACTAAACCCCTACGGTTTTTTTCAAATCAAAATTTATTTACTATAAAGTCTCAGAGACTAGAAAAAAGCTATATGTCTAATTTTGACATTTTTACTAGCTTAATACACCCAATTAAATATTTTATTTACTGAAATTATCTTAACCTAGTCTGAACATAAACTAAAATTTATAAGTAGAAAAATTCAGAGATTAAAAAGAATTTATCTTGGAGGTTTATCAAATTTCCTCTTTCTTTATTCCTACTTCTGAAAAATTCAGATATTCATGGAAATGAATGATAATGCTTGTTCAATTTTACTCTTTCATTCTAGGTTGCTTAATTTCAAAGCCAAAAAATTGAGATACTTAAAATCATCAATGATGGTACTTGCTCAAATTAAATACTTCGTGATACCTTCTTCCCTATTGCCGAAAAATTAAGGTATAAAGCCTCTCAATTCATGGAAAAAAAAGAAACAAAATCCTTGTAGCCAATCCTTATATTACAGAAGAGGTAATTAATNAATTAATAATTATTAATTGTTAATTATTAATTATTAAACTCTTCCTTCCTCAAATTAATCCTACTTTTTTCAAAGCTTTTTCCGCTGCACTTTTTTCAGCTTCTTGTTTACGATTCCCTTTACCAACACCATATAATTTTCCCCTAACTCTAACTTCAGCAGTGAATATTTTAGCATGGTCTGGACCCTCTCCATCATTAGATTCATATTTAGGATTTTCTCTAAATTTTGCTAATGCCCACTGTTGAAATTTACCCTTAGTATCTACTAAATCATTTTGTGGTGAATTATCCTCAGAATCAGGAAAAATTATATCATCTGCCACTGGTCTAAATAGTTTTTTGACAAAGGCACGAACTGGGGTAATTCCTGAGTCGAGAAAATAGGCTCCAATTATTGCTTCTAAAGTATCACTAAGTAAAGCTGGATTTTCCCTACCACCATCTTTTTCTGCACCTTTACCTAANTTTGCTAATTGTTTTTCATCTACTAAAAGTGAACGGAGGCGAGTAAGTTCTTTAGGTTTGAAATCGTGTTCTTCTTTATATCTTCTATATAGTAATTCTCCTACTAAGAAACCTAGTACGGCATCGCCGAGAAATTCTAGACTTTCGTTGTCTTCTTCATCCCCATAATTTTCGTTTAAATAAGAACGGTGGGTTAAAGCTTGTTTTAAAAGTTCTTGATTTTTGAAGTCGGGTATTTTATCTATCATTTGTCAATTTTCAGTTTATTGATATTTATCTATATTAATCCTTCTTGTTTTAATTTAGCTAGTGCATTTTCAGCAGCACGTTTTTCCGCATCTTTTTTACTACCACCTTCACCTTGACCATACTTTATATCAGCCACAAATACTTCAGACAAAAAAATAGGTTTATCGTCTGAACCACCACATTTATTAGATTCATATTTAGGAATTTTTTCAATTTTTTCAATTTTTTCTAATGCCCATTGTTGAAATTTAGCTTTAGTATCTACTAAATCATTGTCTAAAGACATTAGATCGTCTGCAACAGGTTCAAAAATTTTCTTCACAAAAGAGCGGACTTTCATCAAAGTTGAGTCAAGAAAATAGGCTCCAATTATTGCTTCTAAAGTATCACTAAGTAAAGCTGGATTTTCCCTACCACCATCTTTTTCTGCACCTTTACCTAATTCTGCACCTTTACCTAAGCGCATTTTTTCGCCAATTCCTAATTGAACTGCGAATTTTGCTAATTGTTTTTCATCTACTAAAAGTGAACGGAGGCGAGTAAGTTCTTTAGGTTTGAAATCGTGTTCTTCTTTATATCTT
>NZ_LGSU01000653.1 GCF_002260545.1 Hydrocoleum sp. CS-953
AATAATTAATAATTATTAATTATTAATTAAATAATTCAGCTTTATTAGCCTCCCCTTTCAAGGGGAAAAAAAGAAATAATATTTCCTTATATTCAATCAAGAACGGTTTTAACCAGAGGTAATTATCCATTATCCATTATCAATTATCAATTAATGAACGAACATGATATAACTTATCATCAGCACTGAAGTAGGTGAGCATAAATAAACACAACGAGTATAGGGCGGGTTTTTAGAACTATATCGCTAATTTACCAAGACTTTCGGCTAAACCCGCCCCTACATTTTTTTTAACATTTATAGCAGTTTTCATGTTTTTTAGAGTACAGATATTTGGGTTTAAACTAAGAAGTAAGAAGGAAGAAGTAATGCAAGTCAAGATGAGTGACAAACGCTATAATTAGACTTACCTAATTCTTACTTTATAACAGAAAAAAATGAGCGATCGCCTGAAACTAATTATACCATTCCTAACAATAATATTTCTCTTATTAATGCCACTATTTCTATCACCATTCAACCTCGTTTTACTAACAGAAATATTATTAATGGCTTTGTTTGCCCTCAGCTTTAATCTTCTGTTTGGTTATGGGGGATTATTAAGTTTTGGTCATGCTGCTTACTTTGCCACAGGAGCTTATGTTTCTGCATATTTAATCAAAGCATCTGTACCGATAATTTTAGCCATACCCATTGCAGTTGTTGCTGCATTTTTAGTCGCCATAATTATTGGTTATTTCAGTGTACGAGTAGACAAAATTTACTTCGCCATGTTAACCCTTGCCTTCGGAATGATGGTTTATACCATCCTCTTCCAATGGCGAGAAGTCACAGGAGGCAGTGACGGTATCACCGGAGTCCTAGTAACAGAGTTAGGCATTCCCGGTTTACCCATCAAAATATTTGGATTTGCCAATTATTATTACCTAACACTCATAATAGTAGTGATCGCCACCTACATCCTCTGGCGCATCACCCATAGTCCCTTTGGCGAAATTTTGCAAGCTAGTCGAGAAAACCCAGTGCGTTTAGAATTTGTGGGAGTAGATATTCGCCGTCTGCGGTGGATGGCATTTGCCCTCGCAGGCGGTATCGCTGGATTAGCTGGTGCCTTGTGGTCGCCATTTCAACGAGTAGCAAATCCCGAAATTGCTCACTGGAGTTTTAGCGCTATTCCCGTATTAATGACAATTTTGGGTGGTGCTTCTAGATTTGCTGGTCCGATAGTGGGAGCTACTGTTTTCCTATTATTGGAACATTGGGTGCAGTCTTACCAACGAAATATTTGGCAGTGGTTGGCAACGTTGCCGATGTTTTCCCCACAACTCGCGCAACAGCAAATAGATTTATGGAATTTATTATTAGGTTTACTTTTGGTAGTTCTGATTTTAGGGTTTCGAGGCGGTTTGTTGGAGAAAGTAGTAGGGAAACGACATCTAGCTAAAGTCAGAACTCAGAACTCAGAACTCAGAAGTTAAATTCTTGCTATGACTATAGTGGAAAGGAGTGTCACACTTATTCAGCAATGACACAATTTTCAGCATACTTGAGATTATTAAACTAATTAGGGCTTGCTGATTAAATCTAAAAGCATTAACATATAAAGGCTGTAGGCTTTTTTCGCTCAAAAAAGTCTGGCTTTTTCAGCTTGAGCAACCAGAAAGTTAGGATTTTGAAGAGAATAATTGCAGAAAAATTGAGGGATCAAATATTCGACTAACTCCTCTAAATTTCCCATTTATCCTGTCTCCTGTCTCCTGTCTCCTGTCTCCTCTCCTCACCCATAAGACTTTTTCAGCAAACCCTAATTATGTCTATCGGATGAAGAAATCATCGGGACTAATAGCAGGTTTGTCAACCAAAACAGCCAACTCCCTACCCAGGCAAAAACCGGCTGCGCTACCATTCTGATTAAGAATGCATCATTATCGTTCCTGCTTAAATCTATTGCTGTGGTGCTGCTATCTTCATCGAAGTCCCAATAGCTGACTAATTGGCTTTCAGTGCCATCGAAAACCGGGAGAAGATTTCCTTGAATCTGCTCTTGAGTAAGAACGGTCTTCCAGATGCGAAGCCGATCAATTTCTCCATCAAAGTAACTTCTATCTTGACCTAGTTGAACAATTTGAGCTATAGGAGCAGTTAGACTGCCAGAAGATGAAATATCTTGCTCGTCTTCGAGAATTCCATCGACGTACAATTGTGCCGTACCACCAGTTTCCTTAATGACAAAATAATACCAAACACCTACTTCTAGCGCCTTATTTCTCGAAAATCTGTATGTTCTATCTCCATTCTCGTAATAGTAATAAAATGCAGGTTTACCATTGCTAATCACACCATGGATTTCTAGTAAACCACCTCTACCACCAAAACCGTTACTATTTGTTCTCTCAGGATTACATAGTAAAACTTGTGGAGTGTCATTATCACCTATTTTAATCCAATGCTCTACAGGATTATTAGACATAAATTTCTCCAATAATTGTTTTACATTGATCAATATAAGTTCTGTACAGCCCCAAAATCTTGTAGATTTATACGATTTGTTGAACATTCTTACTGTTTTAGCAAAAATTTTTTTGGGGTAACGCCCATCGCCTTTCTAAAGTGACGAATCAAATGACTTTGATCTGCAAATCCAACCTTAATAGCAATTTCTGCCAGTGTTAATTTACCTTTAAGTAATAATTTTTTGGCCTTAGCAACACGTTGTCCAATTAGATATTGATGGGGTGTGATGCCGATATATTTTTTAAACTGAGTAGCAAAGTAGTTAGGGCTAAATTTGGCGATCGCAGCTAATTCAGTCAGAGTCAAATTTTGGTGTAAATTAGCTTGAATGTAGTCGATAACTTGATTTAATATGGTTTTGGAAAAGCTGCCTGGTGAAATTTGGATGGGTTTTTGAACGCAGTAATTTCGTAGTAGATGAATATAGAAGGTTTGTAATAACGAATCAATATATAATTGACCGCACAAACCAGGGTTTAATAATTCTTGTTGTAAAGCCTGAAAAATACTAGAGATGAGGGGATCAGAATAGGAAAAATGTGGCAATAACTCCACAGTATCACCTTTAACTATGTCATTTAATTTCTGCTTGAGAATGATAGGATCAAAATTTAATGATAAATAGGACATAGTTTGATTCCAGTTAGCATAATATGGTGTGTCAGCAGGCACGAACGTTATACTTTGTTTTTTTAATTGTCGTTTCTGGCTTTTTCCTTCTGTATTGTCTTCATAATCAATATCTGGAGAGACATTAGTAACAATGTTGATGCTGTGTATCCGAAAAGCATTATTCAACATTTCAAATGGTAAGTGGTAATAATGCCGTAAATATATTCCTTCTGATAAATTGCCCTGCTGTAAAATTTTTACACCAAAGACACTCATTTCTTCTTGATTGCTTAAGTCAACATCGTATGGTATTTTTTTAGAAAAAGTCATAATTCAAGAATTTAGTATTTAGTATTTAGTATTTAGAATTACCTCTCCTTGAAAAGAAGAGCATGGTTTGTAGTAGAGCTGCTAGCCCTATCTACAGTTGGGGCTAAAGCCCTACTACGAGCTTTAGTTATAGTAACTATTTAGCCGAACATAATAATAATTATCCATTGGTAAGTATCCACAAGCAATTAATAGTGGTTATATAAAATCTGGATAATTACTATACCCAAGTCATTGCGAGTGGAACGGAGTGGAAAGAAGCAATCTCATAGGTTTAGGAGATTGCTTCCTCACGGGGTGACAACTATTCAACCGGATTTTATATTATTATCCAAGACTGGTCTTCAACTGTTTTTTGAATATTCTTACTGTTTTAGTAAAAATTTTTTTGGGGTAACGCCCATAGCCTTTTTGAAGTGATAAGTCAAATGGCTTTGATCTGCAAATCCCACCTTAATAGCAATTTCTGCCAGTGTTAATTTACCTTTGAGTAATAATTGTTTGGCTTTAGCAACACGTTGTCCAATTACATATTAGAGTTGTTGGGAAATAAGGTAAAATGGTTCAAGCAGAAATTGGCCAGAAGAATGCTAAATATTGAACGAGCCTTA
>NZ_LGSU01000654.1 GCF_002260545.1 Hydrocoleum sp. CS-953
AATTATAGTCGTTTAACTTAAGGATGAGACAAAAACAGAGCAAAATTTTCAAATAGAATTGAGAGTAGTTTAAAGAATGACTTATAGCTTAAATGTAAGACAAAAGGTAATAGATTACATAGAAAGTGGTGGGAAGATAACCAAGGTAGCAAAAGTATAATGTATGCTCCTGCACATAAATCTTTAGATGAAATTATCCGTTATTATTGTGTAACTTAATGTCTCATTCTTAAGTTAAATAACTATAATTGCAGCTAAGAAACTATTTAAAGCTTTAATACCAATTTTATGTGAGGCTCAAAGAATGTAAGCATTCAGCTATTAGCAGTCAGCTAGCCTCCTGCGGACGAGCTGCGCTTTATCCTGACGGACTGCTCCGCAAACATGTCGCGTTTGCGTTAGCATTCCATAGGAAAGCGAAACAGCTCTAATTATGAATTAAGCAAATATTTTAACTTATAGTATATTTTCAAGCCATAAATTGAAGTACAAAAACGAGGGTTAAGTTGTAAACCCATACATTGTGTGGCTGGAAATGTAGATATTTCCCAGAAGCTGATAGCTGTTAGCTGACGGCTGAATGCTTACCAAAGAATTATAAATTAATTAACTTGACTGTATTTATTTATAGTTAACTCTGATTAAAATTTTATTCTATCTAACTTCATATTAGTTTGGCATAAGTAGGGTTTGCTGATTAAATATCAAAGCATTGACAGATAAAAGTTTAAGCAATTTTCGGTCTGAAATACCTTGGTTTTCAGCTCTTGATGCACGGTTCCCGAAAAATCAAAAAGGAGCGCATTTCTGGCACATAGTTGAGCCAAAAAAATTACTCCCGTACGGACGCCCTTATGCAACGTCCCTACCTACTCCCCCGCTCCCCTACTCCTTAAAAAAGACTTTTTCAGCAACCCCTAAGTAGAGAGCCACAAAAAAACAAAACTTTTAAGCCAAAAGTAAAATTACTCAAAATTTAGAATAAATTACCAGATAAGCTGTTTTATGTTAGCTTGTCGTAAAAATAATTTTTAACGCCAACCTAGTTATTGCTCCATAAAATTTTTGGTATAAACGAGAACCTAGAAAATTTGATGACCTGGAAAGGCAGTCAATGGTTAAAATGAAATATAATTCAGCAAATTTTCGATAATTATGAGTGTAGTTAGCCAAGTTATTCTCAAAGCAGACGATGAATTACGTTACCCCAGTAGTGGGGAACTTAAATCCATAAATGATTTTTTGAAAACAGGTACGCAGCGTGTCAAGATTGCTAGCGTGCTTTCTGAAAATCAGAAAAAAATTGTGGACAGAGCTAGTCAGGAGTTATGGCGGAGGCGTCCAGATTTTATTGCTCCTGGAGGTAATGCTTTTGGCCAGCGCGAACGTGCCTTATGCCTCCGGGACTATGGTTGGTACTTACGTTTGATTACCTACGGGGTACTAGCTGGGGATAAAGACCCCATTGAAAGTATTGGTTTGATAGGTGTTCGGGAAATGTATAACTCCTTGGGTGTACCTGTTCCTGGAATGGTAGAGTCAATTCGTTGTCTAAAGGAAGCAAGTCTTGCTTTACTTGATGAAGAAGATGCGAAAGAAACTGCTCCTTATTTTGACTATATTATTCAAGCAATGTCTTAATGGATAATGGATAATTGATAATGGATAATTGATAATTGATAATTAATTCATCTCGGTTTAAAGCCTCTCGTTTCAAGGAGAAACAAGAAATAAGATTTCCGCATAATTGTTTAATCTTTTCGGCTTTAACCAAAGGTAATTATTAACTAGCTATTAGCTTTTCCTTACGAAATGCTACGCAAACAACATTTAGCTCGCCTCCTGCGGAGAAACTAGGTTAACAGCTAAAAATCCAAGGGTTTAGGTCTCCCACAAGAGGAGCGAAAAATTAGTGGTGCGCTTTTTTAGGGGTTTAAATACCCCATTATACACCAAGAATAAGCTGATAGCTGAGTGCTGAGTGCTGAGTGCTACTTCAATTATCCATTAATGAAGCAAAATACAAATAATATACTGATTTTAGGGGTGAACAGTCGTTCACCCCTACTAAAATTAAATATCTTTCCACTTATACCAATTCCCATGCATTAAGGCTATACTTGAGTGACACTTCAGTTATCAAGTAATTAACACAAAGAAAATAAATTATTCCCTAATTATTATCCAGTTAATGTTCATTATTATTCTGTGTACGGACGTTACATGCAACGTCCCTCCTCCACCCAATCAAATATAGCAAGATTTTTGAGAAATGGTATTATACATTTTTCTCTGACGGCATAGTTTAGAATAAAATTCTATTACTTTTTGCCTTCTAAAAATTGTCTTTAAAACCAAATTCATTTTCTTAGCCAAAGATTTTAGGTGTTGGTCAATCAAGGTATGAAAATAAAAATTGAACAATCTCAAATATTTGTTATTCAATAGTTTAGCAATTACCAAAAAATACCAATCATACCCTAATTTACCAACGCCAGATTTTACTACTAAACATTTTCCAACATACCACCAGCGATCGCCACTAAGATTAATACCCCAAAAGCTAATCTGTACCAAACAAATATCCAAGTATCCTTAGTTTGTAAGTATTTAATTAACCAAGCAATTGCTATATAAGAAAAAATTATTGCAGAGATAATACCAGCAATGGTAGGAAGTAAGCCTATACCTCCAAAACCTTCATCAAAGAGAGTCTTTAGTTCGACTAAACCTGCCAAAGTAATTGCTGGAAGACCTAATAAAAAAGAAAATCTTGCTGCTGTAGCTCTTTCTAATCCCATAAACAACCCCCCTGTAATAGTTGAGCCTGACCGAGATACTCCAGGAACTAATGCTAAGGTTTGGGCCATACCCATCAAGATGCCATCTTTAATATCTAGTTGTTCAAAGTTACGTTTTCGGCTGCCAATTTTTTCTGCTATTCCTAATAACAAAGCCATAACTATTGAAGCAATGGCGATCGCTACTGTACTGCGCAGTGGAGAGTTATCAAAATCTGGAATAAATAGTTTAATTAACAATCCAAAAAATACTATTGGCAGGGTGCCCAAGGCAATGCCAACTGCCATTTTGAAATCTGGGGACTGGTAGTCAGATTTGAGAATAGATTTATATGTACCAATTGTGATTTTTGTCAAGTCATCCCAGAAATACCAAACAACAGAAACAATACTGCCTAATTGAATAACCGCAGTAAAGGCTACACCAGGGTCTCCCCAACCTAGCCCTACAGGGACAACCTTCAGGTGAGCGGTACTACTAATAGGTAAAAATTCTGTTAATCCTTGTACCATTCCCAGAATAACTGCCTGAAAAATAGTCAACTGTTCAGAAGTGGGTATTGGGTCAGATGGTAATGATTGGCCGACTTGTTCTAGAGAGATAAAAATTAGAGCGCTGATAATGACTGCACAGAAAAATTTCATCTAGTAGCGTTTTATGAGAATTATTAGTCAATTATAGCATTAATTAATGTAGTTAATTTTGCCAATTTTTAGCTATCAAAACCCTTAAAAAAAGTAATCAGCAGTTAGCAGTAAATGTTTAAAAGGGGATTTAACCCCACCGTGCACCTTCAGGTTTATAGAAATCGTGGATTTAAACCCAGAGCTATAATACTATTTCTCAAAAACTTTTTTACATTTTATTGAATCAAAAATGTTTAATGTGACCTCCGAAAAAATAAGTTAACATAATAATAATCAACTTTAAATTAGCTTAAATTAGCAAATAAGTAATTTCTTTTCTCCTAATTACTTAATAGCTGAAGTTTTGCATAAGTATAACATTAATGCCTGGGAATTGGTATAAGAGCTGATAGCTGATAGCTGATAGCTGAATGCTAAAAGCTAAAAGCTAGTTAATTTTCAATTGCTGTTATCTAGGGCTTGCTGATTAAATATCAAAGCATTTATAGATAAAGGTTTTAGCCTTTTTAGATCCGAAATACCTTGGTTTTCAGCTCTTTATGCACGGTTCCCGAAAAATCAAAAAGGAGCGCATTTTGTTCAAGAGAGTACCCCAAAAATTACTCCCCCTACTCCCCTACTC
>NZ_LGSU01000655.1 GCF_002260545.1 Hydrocoleum sp. CS-953
TTATCAATTATCCATTATCCATTATCAATTATCCATTATCCATTATCCATTATCCATTAATTTACTCATTTACATGGAGAGTAATTTTTATATCTTTCAGTTTCTCCGCTACCCAACGTTCAAATAATTCACCATCTAATTTTTTCCTAATTTCAGGATTATCTAAAGAAGCACCTTGTAACTGCTCTAGTCGATATATACTCCAATATTTATTTGTATCAAATGGTCCTAAAATATCTCCAGGATTAGCAGAATTAACTGCATTTCTTAAATCTTCTGGCAAACTAGCTAAAGTAACTGCACCCATAATGCCATTAAAATTTTTATCATTTGTAACTGAATGTTCTTTAGCTAAATCTTCAAACTTTCCCCCTTCTGCCACAATTTTTCTATGTACAGCATCTGCTAATTCTTTATCTTGGACGACAATTCTAGATAAAATTACATAATCTAGACCTGCTTTACGCTCATTAAAATATTCTTCGATTTTTTCTGCAGTAATAGAATCTCTTAATTGCTTCAGTTTAAAAGAAGTTTCCATTTGTGATTCTAAAGCATTATAGTTAACTCTATTTTGTTGTAACCATTCTTGAAATTTTTGTTGGTCTTCCAGCTTTCTTTGCAATCTAAAATCAATCATTGCCTGTTGAATAGTTCCTGGATTTACATTTATATCTTCCCTAGATTCCAATTCTTTTTCTATCACATATTGACGGACAATTTCTGTGACAAAAGATTGTAATTTTCCAGAGGCTTGCAAATATTTTAAACCTTGCCCCCATGATAATTGTTCTTCACCTATTGTTAGTAGTGGTTTAGATTCCATTGGTAAAATTCCGCCTTTTGCTCATATTTTTACAAATAAATTTTAGTCTATAGTTAATCTATAAAACTTAAAATCTGATTCACACAATTTTGATCGTATACCAATCAGGAATCAGATATGAAAAATGGATAGAGAATCAAGTAGATATTTAGATGTAATAACTATGTAAATTCTCAGGAATGATTGAGAATTTCACTAATTCCTATATCTAGTTTTTCCTGTTATCTAAAAATCTAAAATATCTGACAATTCAAATTAAGATTGTTATAGATTTTAGGTGAAAATAATTCAAGCTAAACATATAAACTTAGACTATAAAGTAAGTAGTCAGGAGTACAAAGCTAAGATTTAGGAAACAAAAAAGCTCATACCTATTGGCTGATTACTAATTACTATATAGTACCAAACTATGGCTAATAAAATTGCAGCGATCGCTCCGATTAAAGTATTGATAATATTTACTACTTCATTGGTTAACCATTCAAACTGAGACTGCATCGTTGCCCCAATTACACTTTCCAAGTTAGTAGCAATAAAGGCTGCAATAACACAAAAAGCGATTCCTGTCAAATCAATTAAACCTACAGTCCAACCAAGGAAAGCGATCGCTACAGAAGCAACAATGCCAGCTAAAGTTCCTTCTAAACTTACGGCACCCTCGGTTCCCCGTGGCACTGGTTGTAGAGTTGTAATTAAAAATGNTTCAAACTGAGACTGCATCGTTGCCCCAATTACACTTTCCAAGTTAGTAGCAATAAAGGCTGCAATAACACAAAAAGCGATTCCTGTCAAATCAATTAAACCTACAGTCCAACCAAGGAAAGCGATCGCTACAGAAGCAACAATGCCAGCTAAAGTTCCTTCTAAACTTACGGCACCCTCGGTTCCCCGTGGCACTGGTTGTAGAGTTGTAATTAAAAATGTCCGCTTACCGTAAGCTTTTCCTACCTCACTAGCACAAGTATCAGAAAGCTTGGTACTAAAACTGGCTACATAACCCAACATTAGTAAGACTGGTAAATTTTCTATGGGAGGATTATTTGGGTATAAGAGACTAATGACCAAAATACCCACAGCACAGATAGCAGCAGTCAGGGCTGAACCCCAAACATTTTCTGGCCCTCTTGCCCCTTCGCGCTTTTCTGCTATTCCGGCAGCTTGCTTTTCGGCCATTCCAATGCGAGTCACCCCGGAACCCACCAAAAAATAAAATACCACTACTGCATATCCAGGCCAACCTAAACTACCCCAAATCAAGACTCCGAGTATCCAAGCATGAACTATTCCTGCGGGAGTTAATAATTTTTTGGGAGCAAAATAAACGAGACTTAGTAAGATAGTATTTAAAATTATAGCTACTAACCAGGGATTTACAGAGTTAATATTAGATAACATGGATAATGGATAATGGATAATTGATGATTGATAATTGATAATTGATAATTGATAATTACCTCTACCTTTTTGGTAGAAGAATGTATTTTTCAATACATTTTTCTTGGATAATTTCAATAGTTTTAGTTAGCTACTATGAATAATTAATAATTAATAATTAGGGTTTGCTGATTAAATCTAAAACCATTAATAGGTAAAGGTTTTAACTTTTGCACAGCCTGGAAANTGATGATTTAGGTATTCAATAATTAATAATTAGGGTTTGCTGATTAAATCTAAAACCATTAATAGGTAAAGGTTTTAACTTTTGCACAGCCTGGAAAAAGTGCGATATTTTAACTGCAAAAGGTTCAAAAAGTTAGAATTAAAGACTCACGCACGACAGAAAAAGTAAGGGACTATTCTGACTACTACTTCCTCTATAATTCCCATTTCTACTGACTCTGTACGGACGTTGCGTGCAACCTCCCTACCTCCTGACTCCTATCCTCACCCATGAGAATTTTTCAGCAAACCCTAATTAAAGAATTCTTGCATTATTAATTGTTTACTACTCCCTACTCCCTATTCACTAAAAATATGACATTAAAACCATTATTAAATGTAGAAAATTTAAGTAAGTATTATGGCAATATAAAAGCCTGTGACCAAATATCTTTCAATCTCTATCCTGCCCAAGTTTTAGGAATAGTAGGAGAATCTGGTTCCGGTAAATCTACTCTCTTGAATGCCATTGGAAGATACATATCTATTGATAATGGAAATATCACCTATACTACTTCTAATGGAGAGATATTAACAGTCCCCAAACTATCAGAAACCCATTGTCGTTTATTAAGACGAACTGAATGGGGATTTGTTCAACAAAATCCTCGTGATGGATTAAGAATGAACGTAACTGCTGGAGCAAATATTGGTGAACGTTTAATGGATATAGGAGTAAAAAATTATGGAAAAATTCGGGAAGAAGCTACTTATTGGTTAAACCAAGTAGAAATAGATATTAATAGGATAGATGATTTACCAAAAATGTTTTCTGGAGGGATGCAGCAACGGTTACAATTAGCTCGTGTTTTAGTCACAAAACCCCGGTTAATATTAATGGATGAACCTACCGGAGGTTTAGATGTTTCAGTGCAAGCTCGTTTATTAGATTTAATTCGTTCTCTAGTCAGAAATCTCCACTTAAGTGTAATTTTAGTTACCCATGATTTAGGAGTAGTTAGATTACTTGCTCACCGTTTATTAGTGATGAAAAATGGGAAAATTGTGGAGTCAGGGTTAACAGACCAAGTATTAGATGACCCTCAACATTCCTATACTCAACAATTAGTTAGTGCAACTTTAATTCCTTAAATTAAGGAAGAAGGAAGAGGGAAGAAGAAAGAAGAATTTAATTACACCGAATACCAAGTATATGAAGTCTAAATATTAATGATAAAACCTTTGTCACACAGACATCTTGTCTGTGAGTGTTGTATCCAGGAAAGAAGGAGTAAATATTGAAAAAAAAAGGGAAAAATAATAGAGATAGTTGTCTGAAATAAATTTATAGAGGTTGCTGAATAAATGTATGATATTCAGGAGTAGGGGCGATTTCGTTTCCTGCGGAATGCTGCGCAAACCGAATGCTGTGGCAAACGCGTAATTAGGAGCATTCCGTAGGAAATTGCCCCTACAAGAGTCAGAAGGTAAAAAAGAGTTTTTTTTGCTCAACAATGGTACTTTGTAGATATAATTTGTAGTTAATTAAGAACTATTCAATATCTGAAAAATATGACTTTCATACCTAAAATCAGCAAGGCTAATTTATATTAAGTATTAAGGAGCTATTTAACTTTACTAGAAGTGTTTAAAAGT
>NZ_LGSU01000656.1 GCF_002260545.1 Hydrocoleum sp. CS-953
ATCTTGTTTTAAGGCTCGTTCAATATTTAGCATTCTTCTGGCCAATTTCTGCTTGAACCATTTTACCTTATTTCCCAACAACTCTATTAGAAATACACAACTTTTAGAAGCAGCAAATTATCAAGTAGAACAACAAAAAGCTTTAGCAAGAGTAATCAAAAGAATTCGTCTAACTCTAGACTTAGAAGAAATTTTTCAGGTTACTGCTACAGAAGTACGTCAACTACTTAAGGTAGATCGAGTTGCCGTATTTCGTTTCTATCCAGAAAGAGACTGGGAAGGAGAATTTGTTTCCGAAGATGTAGCAGATGAATGGGAGTCAGCATTGGCAGCTAAAGTATATGACTACTGTTTTGGAGAACAATTTGCTGCTCACTATCAAGAAGGTAGAGTCCAAGCAGTAGCAGATATCTATGCAGCAGGATTAAGTGATTGTCATGCAGCAATTTTAGAGCAATTTCAAGTACGGGCAAATCTAATTGTACCTCTACTTAAAGGTGTAGGTGCAGGAGAATTACCGGAACTTTGGGGTTTGTTGTGCATTCATCAATGTAGTAACCCCCGTCATTGGCAAGACTACGAAATAGATTTTGCTCAACAAATAGCCGATCATTTTGGTGTAGCCCTACAGCAAGAAGATGCTTTCAAACAAGTCGAACAACAAGCAGCAGAACTAGCTATTAGTAGAGAAAAGGAAAAGTCAACCGAACGTCAGAGAATAGTAGGTGAGTTGTTCGACAAAATTCGTCTTTCTTTGGAAATTGAGACAATTTTTGCTACTGCTACCCAAGAAGTAAGACAACTGCTACAAGCGGAGCGAGTAGCAATATATCAGTTTTTACCTGATTGGAGTGGGGAATTTGTTGCGGAGTCTTTTGCCGAAGGATGGACTCCTCTGGTGGGAGTTCAACCCATTATTAAGGATACTTTTTTAGAAGAAAATCAGGGGGGGCGGTATGCAAACAATGAAAGTTTTGCTGTTAATCATATCTATCAAGTCGGTTATGATGAGTGTCATGTTCAACTTTTAGAAGAGTTTGGAGCTAAAGCTTATGTAATTGCACCAATTTTGCAGGGAGACAAACTTTGGGGTTTGCTGGCAGCTTATCAAAATTCGGCTCCCCGTTATTGGCAAAAGGATGAAGTAGAGTTACTATCTCAAATAGGTACTCAGTTAGGGGTTGCTCTCCAACAAGCTGAGTATGTTCACAAGGTTCAGGAACAGTCAACACAACTAGCTATCAGAGCAGCAGCAATGGAAAAATCAGCAGAACGCCAAAAAACTCTGGCGACAATTGTTGATAAAATTCGTCAGTCTCTGGATCTTGAGACAATTTTCCACACAACCACCCAACAAGTACAAAAATTACTGGATGTAGACAGAGTTGTTATCTACCGCTTTAATTCTGATTGGAGTGGGGAATTTGTTGCTGAGTCAGTAGCTGAAGGTTGGAATTCCTTAATACAAGAGCAAAAGGAAAATTCCGAAATTAACAAAAATGTTAGCGAATGTTCTCTACAAGATTTGGCAACTCCCAATACTGATACCTATTTGCAGAAAACTCAGGGCGGGAATTTTGCTAAAGGATTACTTTATCGTGTCTGCAACGATATTTATAATGCAGGTTTTACTGACTGTTACATTAAGATATTAGAGTCTTATCAAGCTAGAGCTTATGGG
Source organism: Hydrocoleum sp. CS-953 (assembly GCF_002260545.1). Lineage (GTDB taxonomy): Bacteria > Cyanobacteriota > Cyanobacteriia > Cyanobacteriales > Microcoleaceae > Trichodesmium. Next base: position 1,682 of record NZ_LGSU01000656.1, read on the forward strand.
ATTATTGCGATTTATCTGGGAGAAAAACTTTGGGGTTTGTTGGCAGTTTATCAAAATTCTGCTCCCCGTGATTGGCAAAAGGATGAAGTGGAGTTGCTATCTCAAATAGGTACTCAGTTAGGGGTTGCTCTAAAACAAGCTGAGTACGTTCAAAAAGTTCAGGAGCAGTCAACACAACTTGCCACCAGAGCAGCAGCAATGGAAAAATCAGCAAAACGCCAAAAAACTCTGGCTGCAATTGTTGATAAAATTCGTCAGTCTCTGGATATTGAGACAATTTTTCAAACAACCACCCAAGAAGTACAACAATTACTCAATGCAGACAGAGTTGCTATATTCCGCTTTCATGCTGATTGGAGTGGGGAATTTATTGCCGAGTCAGTAGCTGATGGTTGGGTGAAGTTAATACAGGAGCAAAAGGAAAATCCCAAAATTCCTGCAAATATTACTAAATGTTCCGTTAGAGATTTGCCAAATTATGTCAATGATACTTATTTGCAGGAAAACAAAGGTGAAAATTTTGCTAAAAAAGTTTATTGCACCTGCAACGATATCTATGAGAAAGGTTTTAGTGACTGTTACCTGGAGGTATTGGAGTCTTATCAAGCTAGAGCGTATGCGATCGTGGCTATTTATCAGGGAGAAAAACTTTGGGGTTTGCTGGGAGCTTATCAAAATTCTACTCCCCGTGAGTGGGAAGCAACAGAAGTAGAATTGTTGGCTCAAATTGGCGGTCAGTTAGGAGTTGCACTACAACAAGCTGAGTATTTCAAACAAGTTCAAGCTCAAACAGCAGAATTGGAAAAAGCAACAGAACGGCAAAAGGCGCTTTCACTTACCATTGATAAAATTCGTCAATCTTTGGATATTAATAAGATTTTTCAGACTACTACTCAAGAAGTGCGACAGTTACTAGAAGTTGAACGAGTGGCAATTTATCGTTTTTACCCAGACTGGAGTGGGGAATTTGTGGCGGATTCGATCATTGATGAATGGACTCCTGTAGTTCAAAGTTCATTACAAATTAATCCTGTAATTAGTAAACAAACTAATGCTAGTAAACTTCCCAGAAATGAAACTTTTGTACCAATTTTGCAGGGGGAAAAACTTTGGGGGTTGTTGGTTGCTTATCAAAATTCTAGTCCTCGTTATTGGCAAGATGAAGAAATTAATTTATTGGCACAGGTAGGGGTGCAATTAGGTATTGCTTTACAACAAGCTGAATTACTAGAAAAAACTCGTACCCAAGCTGAAGATTTGACAAAGGCTTTGCAGGAGTTAAAACAAACTCAAATGCACATGATTCAAGGAGAAAAAATGGCTGGTTTGGGGCAGTTAGTAGCAGGAATTGCCCATGAAATTAATAATCCTGTTAACTTTATTTATGGCAATTTGAATTATGTGGAAGAATATGCTCAAAATTTACTTGATTTAATGAAATTATATTCTGAACATTATGTCGATCCTGTTCCAGAAATTCAAGATTTTATAGAAGATATTGACATAGAATTTGTGATGCAAGATTTGCCTAAGACGATGAATTCTATGAAGGTAGGAGCTGAACGTATTCGTCAATTAGTATTTTCATTAAGAACATTTTCTCGTCTTGATGAAGCCGAAATGAAACCAGTAGATTTACATCAAGGAATTGATAGTACCCTGTTGATTTTGCAACATCGTTTGAAACCTAAGCACGCAGTTTCTCAGATTGAAATTGTGAAAAATTATGGGAATTTACCTTTGGTGAAATGTCATGCTGCTCAAATTAATCAGGTGTTTATGAATCTGCTTAGTAATGCCATAGATGTATTGGAAGAAAAACTAACAATAGAGAAAGATTTTAACCCTACTATTAGAATTACTACGGCAGTTAAAAAAGATAATCCACATAGTGTTTTGGTTAAAATTTCTGATAATGGTTTGGGAATTCCAGCAAAGGCGAAAGAGAAAATATTTAACCTGTTTTTTACTACTAAAGATATAGGTAAAGGAACAGGTTTAGGACTCGCAATTAGTTATGAAATTATTGTGCAAAAACATGGTGGTAAGCTCCTATGTAATTCAGAAGTAAATCAAGGAACTGAATTTATTCTGGAAATTCCAATTCAGCCAGAGAAGCAGACAGATTAAACAGATTAAATGGTATGATTTAAGATAATCAGTTTTAAATTATTTATGGCATTTTTTTAAGTCAATTGATTAAGTTCATCAGCCAAATTAATTACATATCCTATTGACTCCCTATTCCCTATTCCCTCCATACCTATTCCCTGTTCCCTCAAAGGCGAAAGAGAAAATATTTAACCTGTTTTTTACTACTAAAGATATAGGTAAAGGAACAGGTTTAGGACTCGCAATTAGTTATGAAATTATTGTGCAAAAACATGGTGGTAAGCTCCTAT
>NZ_LGSU01000657.1 GCF_002260545.1 Hydrocoleum sp. CS-953
GTAGTTAAAGGAGAAGATACCCTTGATTTGGGTGGTGGCCATCAATTACGGTTTATCACCACTCCCACTCCTAAATGGCCAGACGGCTTAATGACTTATGACCCGCAAACTCAAATTTTGTTTACTGATAAATTTTTCGGCGCTCATGTCTGCGGAGACCAAGTTGCTGACGAAGGATGGAGTGTCTATAGCGAGGATAGACGCTTTTATTATGATTGTATCCATGCAGCTCAGGCAAAACAAGTGCTTTCTACTCTCGAAAAAATTTCTGAGTTGACTGTGAAATTCTATGGTTCTGGTCACGGACCAATGGTACGCTATGGGAAGATGGAGTTAACCAGTCTGTATCGGAAGTGGAGTCAGGAACAAAATACGCGAGATTTGAATGTAGCCTTGCTTTATGCTTCAGCTTATGGTAATACGGCGACTGTTGCTCAGGCGATCGCCAGAGGTATCACTAAAGCGGGGGTAGCTGTAGAATCAATTAACTGTGAAGCTGCCACATCTAATGAAATTAAGGAAGTAGCAGAAAAATGCGATGGGTTTATTATTGGTTCCCCTACTCTCGGCGGTCATGCACCAACTCAGATTCAAACAGCTTTAGGGATTTTATTGAATACAGTTTCTAAGGATAAATTAGCAGGGGTATTTGGTTCCTTTGGTTGGAGCGGTGAAGCAATAGATTTTTTGGCAAGTAGGTTAAAGGATGCGGGTTATAAGTTTGGTTTTGAACCTATTAGAGTTAAGTTTAAGCCAGATGATGTAATGATTCAAACTTGTAAGGAAACTGGTATTGATTTTGCTCAAGCTTTGATAAAATCCCAAAAACGTCGCGCTCCTAAACCTTCGGGGGGTGCTTCGGGAGGCGATCGTACTGCTCAAGCTGTGGGAAGAGTTGTCGGTTCTTTGTGTGTGATGTCTGCTAAACGTGGGGATGTCACCAGTGCGATGTTAGCTTCTTGGGTATCTCAAGCAACTTTTAATCCTCCTGGTGTGACTGTTGCTGTTGCCAAAGATAGAGCATTGGAGTCTTTGACTCATACGGGGGATACATTTGTATTGAATATATTAGCTGAGGAAAAAAAGGATTTACAAAAGCATTTTCTTAAGCCTTTTGCACCGGGAGAAGATCGTTTTGTTGGGGTTGAGACAAAGGAAGCTAATAATGGTTGCCCAATTTTAACAGATGCTCTGGCTTATTTGGAATGTAAAGTAGCAAACCGGATGGAGTGTGGCGATCATTGGTTAGTTTATGCTGTGGTAGAGAATGGTCAACTCTTGAATGATGGGGTGACTGCTGTTCACTTCCGCAAAACAGGCAGTCGTTATTAGGAATAGGGAATAGGGAGTGTGGGGAGTGTGGGAAGTGTGGGGAGAAACTACAACCAGTATATTAGTCCAGTAGTGTACTGACACAGCTAAAATGCTGCAATAGATGTAGTGTCGTGTTAAACCTTAACTGTTACTTTAGCAAAATGGTAGGATGTAGATTTTTCAAAGTAAAGACTCAAAAATTTATTCCACCATTTTAAGCTTGACACGAAAGTAGGTTGGGTTGTTTGCGTTAGCATTGCGTAGCATGGAACGTAGCTTGCTTCTCCGCAGGAGTAACCCAACAACATTCTTTCTCCCGTACGGACGCCCTTATGCAACGTCCCTACCTTACTCCCCCACTCCCCTACTCCCTAATGCACAGTTTTAGCTGTGTCAGTCTAGTAGGGTGCGTTAGACGGCTAAAACTTAGATTGTGAAAAGTATTTAACAATTCGTCGTAACGCACCATTTTAGCGGTGTAGCTCCAGTAGTAGATTGTTTCACCTTAAATGTTGCAATAGTAGGGGCGGGTTACGGTTCCCGAAAAATCAGCGTAAATTTTCATGCTTACTCTCAGATTTACATAAACCCGCCCCTGGGACGGTGGGTTATATCATTGGGGGCGGGTTTTGCTGACAATGTGTGAAAACTCGTTGTACGGATGTTGCACAGGCAAAAATGCGTTTTCCGTTCCGGAATGCTCCGCTTTCCAAGTCGCGCAGCGTTATCCTGACGGACTGCTGCGCAAACATGTCGGCTCTTAGCCGTTAGCGGAGCTTTGCGTCAGCAAAAACGTCCCTATAGTGAAACCAGCCCCTACAAAATCACCTCCCCATGACAATTTCAGTTTTGACTGTTAACTGATAACTGTTAACTGAAATGACTAAGGTACGACGCTACACAAAATCATCTGCTCCAATAAGGTCAGCATTGACTCGATANGACGGACTGCTGCGCAAACATGTCGGCTCTTAGCCGTTAGCGGAGCTTTGCGTCAGCAAAAACGTCCCTATAGTGAAACCAGCCCCTACAAAATCACCTCCCCATGACAATTTCAGTTTTGACTGTTAACTGATAACTGTTAACTGAAATGACTAAGGTACGACGCTACACAAAATCATCTGCTCCAATAAGGTCAGCATTGACTCGATACACAGTCGCTAGAGTTTCTTCACCGTATTTAATCAAAGTCGAACTGCCCCAAGGTTCGATCGCTAGGTCAGTAAAACTTACACCTTCTAATTTGATAGAGTCTTCTCCATCTTCAAAGGATTGTCCGGAGTCGGTGAAATTGCCGCTACCATCGTTTTTCCAAACTTTATTTGGCTCACTCACATTAGCAACAAAAGCATCGACATCTCCATCTCCATACACATCCGCCAAACTTACACCCATACTATTGAAACTACCCAAGGATTGTCCGGAGTCGGTGAAATTGCCATTACCATCGTTTTTCCAAACTTTATTTGGCTCACTCACATTAGCAACAAAAGCATNGACATCTCCATCTCCATACACATCCGCCAAACTTACACCCATACTATTGAAACTACCCAAGGATTGTCCGGAGTCGGTGAAATTGCCATTACCATCGTTTTTCCAAACTTTATTTGGCTCACTCACATTAGCAACAAAAGCATCTAAATCTCCATCTCCATCCACATCTGCCAAACTTATATCGTAGCCATTCGTACTATTATCCAAGGATTGTCCGGAGTCGGTGAAGTCCCCATTCAACACCCCTGGGTAACTCCCCATAACTTCCAGTTCCAATCCCAGACTGGAGGACATCTCACCGGTCCTTACCTCCAATTCCCAATTACCACCCTTAACTGCAGCTCCAGTCAAAGTCGCCGAAGCAGCAATATCCGCCCCAGTCAAACCCCGCAACTTAGCCACCAACTCAGCCCCCGCATCTCCCGCAGCCACATTACAACCATAAAGCAGGAGATTATCAATATTCCACTGTTGCAGTTTAGTAGCATAATGCTCCAGAGTACCCAAACTCAATTGACTATTGCCCAGATACAAACAACCAGGGGAACCATGAGAAATAATATGAACAGTTTTAACCTGTGGATATTGTTGTAAAATTCCGTCTATCTGCTCAATACCATCCCTAGCAGTATCAAGCAGGAATGGTTGAGCCTCAGCAACAACACCATCAAACAATTGCTGGTAGTTATCAACGCCAGCATCAATAAATACAGCAGTATTGAAATAGAAGTTAGTATTCATTTGACTTCTCCAAGTAAAATATTTTGTCGTAGCAAAGTTCTTGCTTGTAGTATTGCTCTAGCCCGCCAGATAGACGTGGGCTAAAGCAATACTACGANGTATCAAGCAGGAATGGTTGAGCCTCAGCAACAACACCATCAAACAATTGCTGGTAGTTATCAACGCCAGCATCAATAAATACAGCAGTATTGAAATAGAAGTTAGTATTCATTTGACTTCTCCAAGTAAAATATTTTGTCGTAGCAAAGTTCTTGCTTGTAGTATTGCTCTAGCCCGCCAGATAGACGTGGGCTAAAGCAATACTACGAGCTTGTAATTATAAGTATTCAACCGGATTTAATATTATGAGGACTTACACATGAACACTATTTGTAGCTATTTGTAGGGTGTGTTAGCCCTGGCGTAACGCACAAAGGAACTATATAGTACCTTTGCGTAAGTCCTGATTATACTATTTCTACGGAGCAGCAGTATTCAAAACATCGCCAGTACCAGTACCCAGTTGTATCTCGTACCCTGCTGTGAAACTATT
>NZ_LGSU01000658.1 GCF_002260545.1 Hydrocoleum sp. CS-953
AGTTTGGGGAATTTACCGATTTTCTCAGACTGACAGCTAAGGAGATAATGTTTCATCTCTAGTAATTTTGATTGAAGGGAGAAATAGAGGGTAATTTTCATTTCAAAAAGAAACCGAAAAAATTACTACTTTGAAATATCAAGAAATATATCGGTGTTTTGATAGTAAGGGTTGATGTACTTGAACCCTAGTTACAGAGATGGTTTCAAAAATTACTTTGGTTTGTTAACCTATCTTTAGGGGCAATAAGAAACGAAAAAAGTTGACCTTCCTTGATATAGATCGAGAGTATAGGCAAAACTACCAAAAAAAAGTTTGCTCCAGAATTGCTATCCATAGCATTTATCAAGTTACTAAAATACTTTTTTGTTTATTAATTTTCTATCCCCTCGAACCCAAATTACCACTCCCTACTCCCTAAAACCAAAGAATTTTGTACTTCATTTAGAGATGAGATGGGAGTTAGTGTATAAATTCATACTCAAGGATTCATTCAAGATATTTTTGAGTTACTATCCTTGTTATACTCAAAATTACTTCCTAACTTTTCCACTTATTCAACTCAAATAATTTTAAGTATTTTTTATTGTTAAAATTTCCAGGTAAAAATATGACTCAGGAACAAAAAAAATTTTGTTTTTGTACTTTGGCACTAGGGCAAAGATATCGCGATATAACCAAGGAGTTAGCTAAAGACTTAGAAAGAAATTCTCCCGGAACTTCCNCTCCAGTTTTCCAATCCCAAACGAAAATTTCTCCGTAAAAAACATCCCATACTCCATCTACATCATGAGCAATAACCTGCTTACCATCTAAAATAACTACGAAAAAAATATGACTCAGGAACAAAAAAAATTTTGTTTTTGTACTTTGGCACTAGGGCAAAGATATCGCGATATAACCAAGGAGTTAGCTAAAGACTTAGAAAGAAATTCTCCCGGAACTTCCCTGGTAATTTATACAGAGAAACCTGATGATTTTAGTAGCTATAAAAATGTAATGGCTTTTAAACATCATCAACAAGGTATTCAACATTGTTATAACGATAAAAGATTTCTTTGCCAGAAAGCAATATCCCTATTTCCAGTAGCTATATATATAGATGCTGATACTAGAATTTTAGAATCACTACCAGAAGATATTGAATGGAAACCAGGAATTACTGGACGCTATAAGAATTTAGTAGAACACGTTTCAAAATATCGTGCTTCTAGTTTGCCAATATTGAAAAAGTTGGCAGAGAAGCTAAATATTTCTGATGAGTTATTTAATCATTCTAGTTGGATAGGGGAAGCCTTATTTATTATAGTTAGAGATAATGGCAAGGAAATAGAATTTTTGGAAACTTGGGGGAAGATTTCTAAGTATGCAGAATTAAGAGGAATGCACGCTGGAGAAGGTAGTTTAATGGGGTTAGCAGCAGCAAAAGTTGGATGGGTTATTAATAGTGAAGCGTGGCAAAAAATTAGTGGGGTGACTCAACACTGGGATGCTTCTCGTAGTAAACCAAAAGCAACTTCTTGGGATAAATTACAAAAGAGGATGGGTTATCATTATCGTTTAAATAAAACTAGAATAATGGCTTTAAGAGATTTTGAATTTTATTATCGGTGAGGGCTTTTTAGTAGGACATAAGTAGATGAAATTGGTATAAGAAAAATATTATGTTATGAATCGTGGCATATATATCACTGCAAATGACAAAGTGATAGAACAAGGTATTGCACTATTAAAAAGTATCCGTAAGTATGATAGTGATACACCAGTTATTTTGATTCCCTATGATGATAATTATCACACAGTCGTAGAACGTTTTTCGAGAGATTATGGAGTCAAAATTTATCCAGATTTAGAATTTATTGAAAGATTATCAAACAAACTACAACAAATTTTTGGTAATAAATTTTTTGCCAGACCAAATCAGTTTCGTAAGCAAGCTTGTTGGTTTGGAGAATTTGATGAGTTTTTATACATAGATACAGATATTGTCGTTTTTGATAAAATTATTGATAATCTCAACTATCTAAATGAGTATGATTTCTTGTGTTTTGATTATCAACACTTAGGAGGAATTAAAAATATCTTTACTCCAGAGATTTATCAAGTTTTTAGCAAAGATGAACTGCTGGAAACTTTTAATGGAGGATGGTGGGCATCTAAGAAAAATTTAATTTCAGAACAAGATTTGTATGAGACATTTGCTGAATGTGCTGCTCATCCAGAATACTTTGATTTTTCTCAGAAAACTTCCGATCAACCAATCATTAATTATATGATTTTGAAGCGAATTAAAAAGCGTTTCAATATTGTTAATAGACCCGAAAAAGCACCTGGAAGTTGGGCAGGTACATCACATTTTCATCAAGAAGGTGATAAACTGATAGATCCAACTGTGAATCAACCTTTATCGTATCTACATTGGGCAGGAATTCGGATTCAACCAGGGTGTCCTTATTGGGATATTTGGGAAGATTATAGATACATCGGCGAATCTAAACCAACCCACTATCCCCAAAAAACAGAGAGGAAAAAAAAAGTATAGGGCGAAGATTTATTGATAAAGTCAAAAAGATAGCTGGGCAAATAAAAAAAATTTAGAGTAAATAATAGGAGTCAGGAAGTGAGAGCTAAGGCAATTAATTATATAGAAGGTGGGAGGAATAAATATTCTTTTATCCTTCTTTTCTACCTTGGCTTTCATCCTGACTTTTTGGTTACTCAAGCTGAAAAAATAGCACTTTTTTTTCGCTCTAAACTCTAAAAAGGCTAAAATCTTTATCTGTCAGTGCTTTGAGATTTAATCAGCCAACTCTGGATAGTTAACCAAACAAATTTAACTGTAAAGAGACTTTACCCATTCCCATTCTCTTTGCAACCCCTCTTTCAGAGAAACTTGAGGTTGATAACCCAAAATTTTCTGCGCTTTAGAAACATCAGCGCTGGTATGACGAGCATCTCCCCTAGCTTTTTCCACAAAATTTTTCTTAATTGGACGTCNGATTTAATCAGCCAACTCTGGATAGTTAACCAAACAAATTTAACTGTAAAGAGACTTTACCCATTCCCATTCTCTTTGCAACCCCTCTTTCAGAGAAACTTGAGGTTGATAACCCAAAATTTTCTGCGCTTTAGAAACATCAGCGCTGGTATGACGAGCATCTCCCCTAGCTTTTTCCACAAAATTTTTCTTAATTGGACGTCCTACTATTTCCTCCATCATATTAATAACTTCTGCTAATACTACCCGACTACCTCCACCTATATTAAATACTTCACCTACTGCTTCTGGTACTGTACCTGCTGCTAAGTTAGCTGCTACTGCATCACTAACAAAAGTAAAATCTCTAGTTTGCTGACCATCTCCATAAATAGAAATTGGTTCATCTTCTAAAATCCACTTAAAAAATTTATGAAAGGCCATATCAGGTCGTTGACGGGGACCGTAGACTGTAAAGTAGCGTAAATATACACATGGTACACCAAAATTTTGATGATACAACTTACCTAATCTTTCTGCTGCTAACTTAGTAATACCATAAGGAGATACTGGTTGAGGACAAATAGTCTCTGGGGTAGGGAAAGTTTCCGCATTACCATACACAGAAGAAGTAGAAGCATAAACTAATCTTTTCAAATTAGAAGCATCTTTAGCAGCTTCTAAAATTATTTGGGTAGCATTAATATTACGTTCTGTATAAGAACGAAAACCTTCACCCCAACTAGCACGAACTCCAGCTTGGGCAGCTTGATGATAAACTATATCTACATCTGTAAGTAACTCTGACCAATTCAAAGACTGAATATCATCTTCTATCAATTGAAAAGCAGGATGGTCTTGAAAATGAGAAATATTCTGACGCTTTAAAGTAGGGTCATAGTAATCATTAAACTGATCTATTCCTATTACTTTATCGCCTTGATTTAATAGAGTTTCTGCTAAATGAGAACCAATAAATCCACCTACTCCTGTAACTATAATATTACTCATTTTTGGCTTTTTCGGATGAGTTTTAGGGTCAGTTGAAGGAGTTAAAACCGCTCCTAAAACTGCAGCTCCTAATAATACATATCTCCAACCAGAAAGCATTTGTTGAGAAGTAA
>NZ_LGSU01000659.1 GCF_002260545.1 Hydrocoleum sp. CS-953
ACTCAAAATTAATAATTATCAAAAATTGTCAATTAAAACGAAAATTGTCCTGGTCAAAGCGCATATCAAAAGAATAAGCTATAAATAAATAATAAATGAGGGGTCTTACCCCTCATGTAGTAAATTGATTAAGGAGGTCCAATGCTACAGAGTCTTAAGATTGATACAACCCACAACATCAATCCTCTAACCGATAACTTCAGGGTCAAAAATGGATATAAATTTGTAGCCACTCCTGAGTATGACCAGACTGAATCAGAATTATTAAAACTTTCAACTATGCCCAGTTGTATTCGCCTTGGCCTAGAAGATTTAAAATCTTTTGAAGTAGTAGACTATCAGTTTAAAAATTGGGGCGTAACTTTCTCTAATACCATCGCCATCGAACCATCAAACCCAGCTTTTGCGGTTCCTCCAGGTATTAAAGTCTTAATGGGAGCGCCAAAAAGTGGCCTAATAGAAATGAACTTTAAATCTCCAGTCAAGTTTGTCAGCGGCCTGGTAACAAGTTCTCGTCGAACTGTTTTGTCAGCCTATAATCAAAATGAAGAACTCTTAGCTAAAGACGAAATGCCTGCTTCAAACTTGCTTTACCCAGATTCACTTATTCCTCCAAATGCTAAACTAACGGTGAATAGTGAGAATATTTACAAAGTTAGTTTCTATGCTTTTGACGGCCAGCTTATAGTTATAGATTTGAGCTTTGGATTTTAATGAAGCGGTTAGCACTCAGCACTCAGCACTCAGCAAGATTAATGTTTAGAAGGGGATTTCAACCGACTCAACAATACCGCCCTTGGGGTTGCAGGGGATTTTAACTGNGCTTATAGTTATAGATTTGAGCTTTGGATTTTAATGAAGCGGTTAGCACTCAGCACTCAGCACTCAGCAAGATTAATGTTTAGAAGGGGATTTCAACCGACTCAACAATACCGCCCTTGGGGTTGCAGGGGATTTTAACTGAGAGCTTCTAAAAGCCGATCGCTAGTTAAATAGTCATTAAATACAAAGTCAAAAGTCAAAAGTAAGAAACTAGACTTTTGGAAAATTAACTTGAAATCAATTTTTATTTTCTATGGTATAAAGAATAAATAAATTAGTGGTCTTGTATCAGGGAGTTGCCGAAATGTTAAATAATCCTCAAGTCTTATTTGTCCCCTGGTTACATTTTCACCAACCTCCGATTTGGCATAATGGCCAATTACAGGGCAACTTAGAAAAAATGCTCAATGGTGAACCTAACTCCGAAGAGCATTGGAATGCTCAATGGTTTGCTCAAGCATACAAAAATCCTGCTCGTTATGCTAAACAATTGACGGCAGAAGGTCATCGACCCCGGATGATGGTAGATTATTCTGGGGTATTGCTCGAAGAGATGGCAAAACTTTCGACTAATGGCATTTTCTCTAATCTTCATGTTGATGGCGAAGCGGTAGGAGATGTAATAAGTCTTTGGCGAGAAGTTCTGACGGAATATTCAGACACAATAGAATTTACTGGTAGTGCATATAGTCATTGTTATTTTCCTGCTACTCCCGAACGAGACCATGAAGCTCAAATTATGGAATGGCGAAAGGTGTTTGCAGATTTGTTTGGAGAAGATGCACTATCACGGGTAAGAGGGTTTTGGCCTCCGGAGATGGGAATGACTGGCGATCCTGCGGAAGCGTTGAGATTTGTGCGTCTGTTGAAAAAGTGCGGTTATGAATGGATTATTTTACCGAATGCAGCATTGGAACATCCTGAAGGTTGGAGTACCCCGGAGTTAGAAAACCGAGTGCATTGGTTGGTGGTGGAATCAGAGGGTGAGTCGGAACGTATTCTATGTGTGGTGAGGGATACGGATATGGGGATTCGACAACAAAGTGGTCAAAATGCTGAGGGTTGTATTAATGATGTGCGATATCGTGGTGGAGAAGTGGGAATGAAACCGCCTGCTTTGGTGGTGCCGACTTCTGATGGGGAAAATGGTAATGTGATGATGTTTGAATATTTTAAGAATTCTTTTGCTCCTCTGTTTCGGGAGAGCGATCGCTGGTCGGATGTTGGTTTTATGACGGTGAGTCAATATATTGATACTTATTTAGCAGATGGAGCAGCAACAGAAGTTAGACTGAAATCAACAGGAGGTTCGTGGATAGGAGGTCATCAGCAATGGCAAGAGGGAGATTTGCGACAACAGGTATTGGCAGCAGTTGAAGGGTTGAGTCAAGATTATGCTAAGGTTGTAGACTTTGGTAAGGGTTCTGCTGAAAAAAGTAGAGCGTTGTTGTTGTGTGAAACCAGTTGTTTTGTTTATTGGGGTTCTGATTTTTGGGCGGAACAGGCAAAGTTATTTATTGACTGGGCAAGGGAAATATTATAGATACTGTTTGAGATATTTTTAGGGTTGGCGCTCAAAAGTCTTATGGGTGAGGGTAGGAGTCAGATCAAATCCGTTTGAATACTTATTAGAGTTGTTGGGAGATGGGGAGATTAAATATTAGACCTCTCCAATAATCAAAAATTACAGCGCTTTTCAAATTGATGAACTATATCGTCATAACCAAAACCACAGTAGGGAGGTTGCATGCAACCTCCCTACTGTGGTCTACTGAAATGAAAACCGCTGTAAATCAATTATCGTAGATAAATAATCTATTCTTTCCCCCTATTCCCTACTCCCTACTCCCTACTCCCTCTTTTTTTGATGAAGTTGATATAGGAATTTACACAGTTATATGAATATTTGATGAAGTACGCATTTTTTTCTTGAGATGAGGTGGGGTGGGAAGAATTCATAATCCGAAAAGGATGTTGGTAAATTAGGGTATGATTTGTATTTTTTGGTAATTCCTAAAGTATTGAATAACAAATATTTGAGATTGTTCAATTTTTATTTTCATACCTTTATTCACCAACACCTAATTATACTTTCTGTTTCTGCTTTTGGTTGTCTTTCTGCTTGAAAGCTGAAACCCCTAGCAAACTGACACCTAATCCTAACAAACTAAATACGGAAGTAGGTTCAGGAACAGTCTGACTATATTCAGATTTCAGAGCATATAGAGCTTCATTCCCTATTATTTGATGAGCTGCTTCTGTAGGATGAAGTATATCCCAGAATAAGTATTCATCTGGATCGGGAACATCAACATCACAAGATTTTACTGAACCATCTGCTCCTAAAGAGGCATCTGAACAAAAAGCTAATACTGTATCTGACCAACTATCTGTTGCATTGCTAAAACCAAACTGATTAGGGTTATTAATTATCTCATCTAAAGTAGAGTTAACATCTAATAAGGTGATAGTAGCTTCAGATAAAGATTGCTCTAACTCAGCGATCGCTAACTCCAGTTTTTGGTTATGCTCATTTGTTAATTGATTCAATATGTCAGATGTACCTGTGAATGTAGCCAAAGGTGTTAGACCTAATGATGGCAAGTTAGAGATGAGGAAATCACGAGCGCCTAAATTATATAAAGCTTTAATACTATTAGTAATATTACTAACAGTTGTATCTGTATTAGGAGGTGTATCTGGTGGCGAAATAGACTCCGATACTAAAGATAACGTAGACTGTAGATAGTCATTTGCACCTACCGAGATAGTATATAGTGCATCAGAGTTAGCTGACTGTTCTGTTTCTAACAGAGGAACAATAAAACTCCCAAGTTGTTGTTCTAAACCTAGAGAAAAATTATCTAGAATATTCTGGTCTCCACTCCGTGACCCACTTATAGCATAGTTAGCTCCATCTGGAGAAATAGGAATATTAGTAAAAAAAGCTGTAGGAGCTAAGTCTAAAGATGATGCTAGAGATTCTATCCAGATAGGTCCGTTAGAAAATCTGCCCTCAAAAGATAGGGGGCTGTCTGGAAATTGTCCTTTTGTAAGAGTAAAAGTATTTTCTGTATCTAAAAGACTATCCCCAAAGATGAACATTTGGGAAAAATCTAAATTGGAATTTGCAGCGTAAACTGGAGTGGTCCCTATAGTTAGAGCAGATGCAGTTAGAGCCATGCTAACTGAAATAATATTGTTCTTCATTTATTTAACCCTGATTATTATAATAGATTCACTTTTGAAGTATAAGTAAAATTCCCTAGGAATGTCAAACTAAATTTGAT
>NZ_LGSU01000066.1 GCF_002260545.1 Hydrocoleum sp. CS-953
ATATTTATTTTCTCCCTAAAAATACTAAGTAAATTTAAAATTTATTTTTATGAATATGTTATTAAGTAAACCTGCGATATTTGCTAGTCTAACTATTTGTTTATTAATTTCTGCCAGTGGTTGTGCAAATAATTCAGCAAGTAAAGAGTTACAGCAAATCTTTGCAGCAGACCCCCAGTTAAAAAATAATCCTCCCTTTAATCAGTTAACTGAAACCTCTACTCAAAACAACCAAGAACCAGAAAAACCAGTACAACTGCCGACTAATTTTCCTTCAGAAATCTCCCCAACTTCTGACTCCGAATTACTGGAGAAATCTGAACCTTCTGCAACCTCAACTTTACCACCAACTCTCCAACCAGAAATTCAGCCACTGCCTAATCTCACAGGATCGCCCGAAGAATTACCTACTCCCGCAGTAGCAGCACTATCGACACCAACACCATTTCCTACTGATGGTATGCCACCTCCTCCTACCCCCACACCTTCAGAGTCTCCTGTATTAAAAAAAGTTCTCAGGGATGTGCCTACAGGTTTACGTCCATACATTGTAGACTTGGCCAAACTGGGAGTATTTCAGCAGGAACAAACCAACAATCAAGATAACCCTGATGCCACGAATACTTTAGTTAAACCTCAAAATCTTGTCAGTCGGCGTGTATATGCGAGATGGTTAGTAAGTGCAAATAATGAGATGTTTGCTAATAATCCTGCTAAACACGTCCGATTAGCTAGAGCAAATGAAAAACCGATTTTTGAAGATGTGCCAAAAACTGACCCCGACTTTTCTATAATTCAAGGTTTGGCAGAATCAGGTTTAATTCCTAGTCCTTTATCTGGGGATATTAATGTGGTTAAGTTTCGCCCAGATGATTTTTTAACCCGTGAGGATTTAATTCTTTGGAAGGTGCCTTTAGATTTTCGCAAGCCATTACCAGAAGCGACAATAGAGAAAGTTAAGGCAGCTTGGGATTTTCAAGATACTTCTAAAATTGACCCTGCTGCTTTGAGGGCAGTATTAGCAGATGCTGAGAATGAGTTTTCTAATATTCGTCGGGTTTTCGGTTATACTAGGTTATTTAGGCCAGATAAGACAGTTAGTCGGGCTGAGGCTGCTGCTATTTTATGGTATTTTGGAGACCAGAATGATGGTATCTCGGCTCAGATGGCCTTGCAAGCAAAGGGAGAATCTTAATTTAAAGGAAGGAAAAAGGAAGAAGGAAGAAGAAAGAAGAAAGAAGGACTATTTATTAGAGATTCAAATATTCAAACCTTTACCAAAAAATAAGGTCTAAAGCCTTCTATTTCAAGAGAAAAAGCGTTCAATCTTCGGAGCTTTCCGGAACGGAAAGCTTTGCGCCAGCAAAACGCCATATCCAATCGACCAAAAGAAAAGTGCCAGAATATTTCCTTGTATTCAATCCTCTCGATTTTCCTTGAGGTAATTATCAATTATCCATTATCAATTATCCATTAATGAACTCCCTTGTATAACTATGGCCAAAAAGTTTTGAGAAAAAAAATTTTTCAAACCCCTTGACATTTATCTTGAGATTCGCTATCTTTATAAAAGTGAAAACAAAGAACTAAGCCCCCATCGTCTAGAGGCCTAGGACACCTCCCTTTCACGGAGGCGACAGGGATTCGAATTCCCTTGGGGGTATTAAAAAATAAAGGATGACAGAATTTATTTTCTTGTCATCCTTTTAATTTTTTGTCATTTGGATATCAAATAATTACATGGTTCAATTAAGAGTAGGGGTTTGGTTACTAAATACCTACATCATTCAAAATATTAATCTACAGTAATCATAAAGCAAAAACTTTTAAATTCTGATACCGTTTCACAGAATTAAAC
>NZ_LGSU01000660.1 GCF_002260545.1 Hydrocoleum sp. CS-953
AGATGGGATATTATTCTGGAGCTATCGAATTCGATCTAGGTGGTTTAGATGATTAAGATACAAGTTGAAGTTTGATTTTTTTATGCTTACAGAAATTAATCTATAAATAATTTATTTCTAGGGTTTGCTAGGTTATTCTGAGTTAGACCATTAACAAAGCTAAATGTTTGAACTCTCTGTCGAGCAAAATAGGAACAGAATCGTAAAATAGACATGATTAGTTAACTCAAGTTATGTATTTCTACTTCATCTCTCAGCACTAAAACGGACTTTATTTTTCCCTCATGGTCTTATTAGTAGCAGATATTACAAAAAATGTATCTCAATAAAATAGACTTCAAAAAGTTCAATTAGTTCCATCACAAAATCCTCAAAACGACTCTTTCTTAACTTCTGTTTGACTTGGTGTGTTTTCCGGAAACGAAATATTTCCTCAAAGCTTAAAAGTCATCAAAATTGACTGGGAAATCTTCAGCCAAATTGCTTAATTAGAGAAAATACTAACAACTACCAACCAGATGCTACAATACCAAACTAATCAAATCCCGAATTTTTACGGAAAAATTAAATTTGTAATTTCATCGTAATTTAGAAATTTTTACTGATGCCAAAAAAGATTTTCCTTGGCAATAGACAAATAGTAAGTAAGTAAGTAAGTACAAAAAATTATTTATACTATCACCAATTTAGCAAAAGAAGCTCTATATGAAAATATAGCTAGAGGAGTCTTGTCAAATTGGCATAGTGATTAACTCCGAGATGGGGGGGATAAATTATAGATCCAGGGATACAGCAGTTATCATATTAATCAAGTACAGTATTTTTATCTCTTTCCTATTCTCTGTTTCCTATTTCCTCTCTTAGTATCCATTCCCTTGCTTCTGTGGCCGAAACAGGGTTTAATAGCTGTTCCCTAAAATCCAAAACTTATGTATCTTCAATATTAATTCACTTTAACTAGCTATTAGCTTTTCCTTAGGTCATGCGGAGCTTGCCAGCATTTAGCAGGAGCGCTAAAATCCGAGGGTTTAAGTACCCCACAAGAGCTTGAAAAAGCGCGTGGTGCGCCTTTTATGGGGAGAAATAATCCCCCTACACAGTGAAAAGCTGATAGCTGACTGCTGACCGCTGACTGCTACGTCAAAGATGTCACAAATAGTTTCCAACCTTAAATGGAAAATAATTTCCTGAAATTACTGTATAGTTAAAGTTGTGAGCTGATAAAATCTTACTTTTAACTTTTGACTTCCATGAAATGGTATTACCACAGAAAGTTCCCCTTATTAAGGGGGATGATCGGGGGATAAATGACTTCTCAAACCACCTCTAAAGTGAATTAGGATCGGCTTGGAGTGAGTTGGTTATAGTTATATGTTACTGAAGCAATAATCCACCATTATCAAAATAATTGGGTCGTGCAACCTCCCCTTTTAAGGGAAAATGTTTTTGGAGGGTTGCTCAAAATCCCTTTTACAAAAACAACTTCTGACTTCTGACTTCTGAACTTAGTTAAAATCTCTAATTTGAAGTAGCAGTCAGCACTCAGCTAGCCTCTTTCAGAAGAACTTCGTTAACAGCAATCAGCTTTTCACGGTGTATAATGGGGGACTATTTCCCCCCATAAAAGGCGCACCACGCGCTTTTTCAAACTCTTGTGGGGGACTTCAACCCTCGAATTTCAAGCTGACAGCTAAATGCTGTTTGCGCAGCATTCCGTAAGGAAAAGCTGATAGCTAGTTAACGGTGGGACTGTCAAAATATAGATGTTAACAATAATAAAAGAAATTAACCTTATGGACCCATTACTGGAAGGTGGTGCTGCGATACAACAGCGTGATTACACCTTAATAATTGNGCAGCATTCCGTAAGGAAAAGCTGATAGCTAGTTAACGGTGGGACTGTCAAAATATAGATGTTAACAATAATAAAAGAAATTAACCTTATGGACCCATTACTGGAAGGTGGTGCTGCGATACAACAGCGTGATTACACCTTAATAATTGACAAAAGTAACGATATGTATATATCTGGCTCCCCCACAGGTAGAAGACCATGGGATTTAATGCAAGACTCCATCATCAGATTAGCTAGTGAATGTGAGAAGCTAGATTTAGATGGACTAACCGTTTACCTATTCTCTGACTATTTTAAACGATATGACCAAGTAACATCTACTGATTTAGGTGAAATTTTCCTGGAAAATCAACCCTCCGGTAAAACTAATTTAGCAGATGCTCTTAAGGATGCGATTGATAATTATTTTGAACGACGTGCTCTGAAGATAGCAAAACCTAATGGGGAAACTATTTTAGTTGTTACAGCAGGTGAAATAGAAGAACCTGAGCGAGTTAAGCAGATTATTATCTGTGCTGCTAATAATTTACAGCAAGATGAAGAGTTAGGTATTTCACTTATTCAGGTAGGAAATAAACCTGAAGTCACTAAGTTTTTTAAATTATTAGATAATGAATTACAAACAATAGGTGCTAAATTTGACATTTGCAATACTGTTACTATTGCCGATCTGGAAAACATGAATTTAACGGATGTTTTAATTAATGCTATTTTTGCTTAAGATAATCGATCGCAATTAGCTTATTGCATATCACTGGAAACGCTTTTTTTTAACTAATAGAAAAAAGGGAGTAGGGAGTAGGGAGTAGGGGGGAGAAATTGATGAATAAGAGTGGGATAATTTATTTTATTTTTTATTCTTAGAGATGTCTATTGAAATATTGGTTAATATGCGTTGTTTAACATCAATTGGAAATTCTGACTCCTGTACGGGTGATTTGGTTTCCTGCGGAATGCTGCGCAAACCGAATGCTGTCGCTTTCCGCGTAATTAGGAGCATTCAGTAGTAAATTGTCCCTACGACTCCTGACTCCATAACTGCCACCAAAATATTAAAAATTAAATAGGATTGCTATATTGAAGAATTTTGTGGTGAAATCCTAAACCATAAATTTCGTCCCAGCGCTTTGAAGTATAACTTGACTGGAAACTGGTAATAATCAATTACAATATTAACGATAATAGTCAAATGAGATAGAAAAGTTAAACCTGTCCAAACAATTGGTAGCCAACATAGAGGAGTACCTGGTATTGGAGGAAAAAAGTAAGCACTTAATCCTATTAATGTGGTTGGTAATAATACAAATCCAACTGCTAATAACTTGATTACCCAACTCCATTCTACTTGAGGATGATCGGCCTTCCATTTTTTACCATTCCATCTCCAACTTAAAGGAGAAGAACTATCTGCCATTTTTAATGATTGCTTTACCATATCTGGAGTGAAAATATGGTTACAGAAATTACAATAAAAAGCATCCATTAAAGTAATTGCTGAAATCTGACCATGATAGCAGACAGGACAAGTATAAACTTCTTCAAGGCTCAATTTTTTATTGACATTATCACAATTAGACATAGACTTTGAAAGTTAGGAAAAAAAACTATATAGGTTGAATTTTAAACAGTAATCTCTCAACTTATCTAGGGTCTGTGATAATTCTTAACTTTTATCTAATTAAGCAGAAATTAAACTTATATGAACTATATGCTTTAGACAGTTTTAACTCTCGTCAATTCCAGAAAAAATGGTTTGATTTTGTAAGCATTCAGCCGTCAGCCAGCCTCCTGCGGAGGAACTGCGTTAACAGCCATCAGCCATTGCTTTTAGTGCCCTTTCTCAAGCTTTATTTAGCTAGAATTAAATCTTAACTATGAAAGTTTGCTTCCTAGTAAACTCGGTCTTTAAAAGGAGTGTCTTATTGCTGTTTGCGTAGCATTCCGCAGGAAATGCTTACTTGAGTTCTACCTGAAATATTAATGGTCGGTGCAATTTTTTATAAAATATCTGTAGCATTAGGAAATATGGCGTTATATTTTCAGACTTTTCATCTATTTTGGTATTTTTTTTCCTAATGAATAATTAATTATTAGATTTAGTTTACACCATCTTCTTTTTCAAAGCAAAATTGAAAAAAAAGCTCGCTGAAGCATCAATCTTATTCTCAGCAGGGAGATTTCAAGAATTAAGAATGCGCGAATTAAGAATGCGCGAATTACCTCTCCTTGAAAAGGAGAGGATTGACAAACAGGAAAATTT
>NZ_LGSU01000661.1 GCF_002260545.1 Hydrocoleum sp. CS-953
AGGTTTAAGAGCCAGAAAAAACTTAAATTTCCTGTAGTTATTAACCCTGGGGTTTACACGCTCCGATACCAGCGGACATGATATTACGCAGATACACTATACTATATAGAACCCCTGAAGGGGTTCTATACGCGAATTATAGATGGGGAGTATGGGGAGATGGGGGTATTTTTCTACCTTTTTCCCTATTTTATTTCTCAATCTCTTGACTCCTGACTCAAGAGCCAAAAACTCTCAGCTTTGCAAAGATACCCAATGGCTTCTATATGGGTTCCAAAAACTATAACGTTATAGAACTTTAAAATTAGAGATTGAGAGTAGGGGAGTAGGGGAGTGTGGAGAGATGGGGAGATGGGGTGTATTAGATATCTCCCACTCATCCAATCATCAAATCAATTATTACCCACAGGACTTACGCCAAGACAGTATATATAGTGTATAGCCAACAGAGCGAACGCTAGAATTTTTTAGAGAGCGATCGCCTAAACAACAAAATTCGTGAGGAACCTAAAGATAGGCATTTATAGTTTATTTACCTTCTATGTAGATGTTGCTTGACTATCGATCGTAAATTGAGCCAAAATATTCGTGCTTATTATAGAATAATATTATTGTTGATTTGAGCTAAAAATATGAATTTTAATTATATTGATCCCATACCAATATTTGCTAAATTCTCATACAAACTATACTATAACTAACCTAGCAAATTACCTAGAAAATATTAGCCATGATACGATTAATCGTTATTTAAGAGTAGAATCTTTAAATGCACAAGATTTATGGCAAAATGTCAAAGAGGAAATTATCCAAGATACAGAAGCATACGTAATTTTTGATGATACAGTAATTCATAAAAAATAGGCGAATAAAATTGAACTTGTGCGGCGACAATATAGCGGTAATGAACATCAAGTAATTCGAGGAATAGGAGTAGTTAATTGTATTTATTTTAATCCCCAAACCGAGCAATTTTGGATACTAGATTATCGTATTTATGATCCAGATAGTGACAAAAAAACTAAAATAGACCATGTTGAAGAAATGATATTGAATGTGGTAAATGAGAATAAATTACCATTTCAAACTGTATTGATGGATAGTTGGTATGCAACGCCAAGATTAATGGCATTGATAGATAATATGCGAAAAATTTATTATTGCCCCTTAAAAATAAATCGTTTAGTGGATGACACTGGTGGTGTAGAAAAATATAAAAGTATTGCTAAATTAACCTGGGATGAATCAGAAATAACATCAGGTAAAATAATAAAAATTAGAGGTTTTCCAAGAGATAAAAAAGTCAAGCTATTCTGGGCTACTATTTCTGCCAATAGAACAGAATATATTGTGACTAATGACTTAAGTCAATCTTCGACAGATGATGTATAATTCTAGTCGCAGACTAGATGGAAAATCGAAGAATTTCACAGAGAAATCAAGCAGTTAACAGGAATAGAATTGTGTCAATGTCGTCTGGCAAAAATTCCAAAAAATCATATTGCTTGCTCTATGTTGGTCTGGAATCATTTGAAAAAAGTAGCTGACATTTTGGGAAAAACTATTGATCAACTCAAACATCAATTACTATCTAAATATCTAGTATCTGAACTCAAACATCCTACCATTAAAATGATAGCTATTTAAGTTTTTCTCACTCTTAGAAAGGCTCAGAAATACTTGGCGATCGCTCTCTGAAAATTATAGCGATCGCTCTGTTGGTTATGCGCTATATCTATATATAGTGTCTTTGCGTAAGTCCTGACCCATTTTTTCTCAATTAATTCTCCACCAGGACCTATTTTCTGGAGATACGCTTAGGGGTTCTATAGATGTGTAGTGTTTACAACTCAAAAATACCTAAGTCCTGAATTATACCCAATTTGATAGTTACAGTAAAATACTATGGAAAACTATTACAGCGCTTTTCAGATTGATGAACCACATCTTCATAACCAAAACCCTGTAGGGGCGTTTTGCTGACGGCATGGGCTTCGCCTTTTAATGTCGGCGACAGCCGTTTAGCTAGCGCACAACTCCGTTAACGCTTCGCGACATATAAAGCGTTTGCGGAGCATTCCGATAGGAAAGCTTTGCGCCAGTAAAACGCCCCTACTGTGGTCTACTGAAATGAAAACCGCTGTAAGATATTTCCGTATAAACTTTAGTATTAGGTTAAGCTGGAGTTACTGATAACTGTTAACTGACAAGTCATTTACAACAAGTCGTCATCATCTAACCCTGGTCTTGGCATGGGTAAAATTTTCGACTTATTGAGTTGTCGTAACCACATCCCACTGAAAACAGCAATAATGAGGAATATCCAACCAATGTTTGGCTTGAGCAACAGGAAACCACCAGTCCCTAACAACGCTCCAAACAATAATAATATAGATGCCAAAACCTTTTGTAAATCTTTAGCCAAATTTTGTGCAGGAGCTAAACCAGTTGCTGCTCTTTGTCTTTGCCAACCAGGACCTCCGGGAAGTGATCGCCGATAAAATTCTTCTAAAGTTGCATCAGACTCTTGGGGTGTGACTAACATTGCGACTACCCATAAAACTGTCACGGTTATAGTAATAAAGATAATTCGCAAACCAAAATCTTCTATTTTGAAAGCGGGAACTATACTGGTTGCCATCCCCACAAAAAAGCTAGCGATAATAGCTGTTAATTCTGCTGCTGCATTTACCCGCCACCAAAACCAACGCAAAATTAATACTAATCCCGAACCTGTTCCGATAGCTATTACTAACCTAAATACTGTCGCTACATCTTTAGCAAAAAATGCAGCAATAGCTCCTAAAACTGTTACTAATATGGAAGAAAGTCGCCCTACTAAAACTAATTGTGCTTGAGTTGCATCAGGTTTAATAAATCTTCTATATAAATCGTTAGTAATAAAAGAAGCTCCCCAGTTAATAGAAGTAGAAACCGTACTCATAAATGCTGCGACTAAAGAAGCAACAACTAAACCTAAAATTCCTGGGGAGAGAAAATCAATCATTAATTTGGGATAACCTAATTCTTTATCTTCTAAATTAGGGTAAATTACAAGAGAAGCTAAAGCAACTAAAATCCAAGGCCAGGTTCTAATAACATAGTGCATTATATTAAATAACCAAGCTGCTTTTTCTGCTTCCTTTTCATTTTTGGCAGCAGCAAATCTTTGTACAAATTCTCCCCCTCCATCACTCCTTCTCCAAGACCACCATTGAATAGCAATATAAGCAAAAAATGTACTAGCAGTTATGCCTGCTGTTTTGCTAAAACCAATCCAAGAATTACCATTTCCACCAATAGTTAAAGGTGAAAGAGATAAAATATCTTTTTCTGGCATTACTTCAGGAACTTTAGTAATTAATTCTTGGATTCCACCTACACTATTAACAGCAAAAATTGCCACAATAATTGCTCCAAAAAGTGCTAGAAAAAACTGGAAAAAATCTGTAGCAACTACCCCCCATAAACCAGATAAACCAGCATAAATTAAAACAAATATACTTACGCCAATAACACTAAATAATTTGAGATTATTTTCACTACCATCAATACCTAAACTTTGCCAAATTTCCATAGCTTCGACAACTTTAACCATAGCTAACATAGCATAGCCAATAGCAATACAATTCATCGGAATAGCAAAGATAAAGGCTTTCACCCCTCGAAGAATAGCTGCCATATTTCCGCCGTAACGAATTTCAGTTAATTCCGCATCAGTAATAACTTCCGAACGTCGCCACATTTTAGCAAAAATGTAAATCATTATGACATGAGAAACAGCAAAAATCCACCATTCCCAATTACCAGCTATTCCTCGGTTAGCCACAACTCCTGTAATATAGAGTGGGGTATCTATAGAAAAAGTTGTAGCTGCCATACTTGTACCTGCTAACCACCAAGGAAGCGATCGCCCAGAAACAAAGAAATCTGCTAAACTTTTCGACCCTTTACGAGATAAATATAATCCCATCCACATTGTGAGGATCAGGTATAATAAAACAATTAGCCAATCTATTATTTGCATAAATTTCTGTTTAGTTAGGAATATTTGTATGTTTGACTTTTTTTCAGCTCATAGTTTCAAGTTTGAGAATACCACAGATTTTCATAGTATAAATTT
>NZ_LGSU01000662.1 GCF_002260545.1 Hydrocoleum sp. CS-953
TTGTAGGGACGTTGCATGCAACGTCCCTACCATTGACCTCCCACAAACCCGGTTTCTTGTTACTCCGAGGTAAGCGGATTTGATATTACTTACAATTGATTGGCATAATTGTAAGCTTCTTTCTGCAAGTCAAATATTTGCATTTGTTTTTCTATCAACATTAGTATTTTCCTTGAGTCTTTAATTGTATATTTTGCTTGTTTTGTTTGAAATTTTTCAGCAATTAAGATTATCTGTTCCTGTACAATCTTTCGTTGTTGAAAGAACTTGATTCTGTTTTGAAGTTCCTTAAATGTTTCTACATTTTTTTTTCTTGTATACCTCATCCTAAGTCTAAGGTACTGAGGATTGAATTGTCGAATAAATAATAAGAATAATAATAAACACAACTTAGCCAAAAGTATACAGTCTTCTGCAAATAATTTATAATTTTTCAACTTAAAAGGTAGGTATTGTACACTGGAAACAAAAATCTCCACAAATTCTTCTTTGAAAGTTTTATAACCCCAAAAATTAACCTGAAAATGTTTGCATGAAAAATCTTCGAGAGCGACTCTCATATTTTCTCTTTCATTCATACAACCAAGACAATAAATATATCCAATATATGCCAAACATAATCGTTCATCTTTTTCCAAACTTATAGCATTTCTAAAACACTTGCGTGCTTCATATATATATAAAATTTTGCTCTCAATATTATCGGTTCTTTCACTACTTTGTAAGTCTCTAATACCTGAATTTAAGTCTGTGTTTATCAATTTGTCTATTTTGACATTTAAAGATTCTATAAAACCAGTTAATTCTGCTATCTTTAGACCTGCATTAAAACCTTGAGCTAATAATGGAATACTAATAAAATCAAACATAATAATCTAACTAAATAAACAGGTTTTTAGAGACTGGTAGATATTATATCTTGAATACAGAGAAAGATATAATATTAAATCCCCTTGCTTTGTCGCAAAATAAGATTCTATCCTCAGTAATTATCAAAGCACTAGAAATTTAGGGCTTGCATATTTGTGGGATGAATTAGTGTGGGAAGTATGGGATGAATTATAGTTTTGGAGCAAGAGAAAGTAAAAGATTGGGATTTAACTTTTCTGACAATATTCATCCCTTGGTTCAGCAATACTGAAATTTAGGGGTTTGGAGACCAAACCCCTACAGCTTCTTTGGCAAATATATTATCTTGCTAAAAAATCTGCTATTTATGTTACTTTCCTTCTGGAAAAATCTACAAAAATAATTAAATTATTCCTTTTTCCTTTTTCCTTCTTTCTTCTTCCTTCACTTAAATTCTAAAAAAATCTTATATATATTTCATATACCATAATACATTGATAATCTGGACACAAAGGAATGTATTGTAACCAGGACTATCAAGGTATGTACGAAAAAATAACTCCTCCAACTACAGGGTCTAAAGTCACTTTTAGCAACGGTCAACCTAATGTTCCAGATGACCCCATTATCCCCTTTATTCGGGGCGATGGTACAGGAGTAGATTTATGGCCAGCATCTCAAAAAGTCTTTGATGCAGCGATCGCTACTGCTTATGGAGATAAACGCAAAATTAATTGGTTCAAGGTCTACGCTGGTGATGAAGCGTGTGACAAATATGGTACTTTCCAATATTTGCCGGAAGATACCCTTGCTGCTATTAGAGAATATGGTATTGCGATTAAGGGTCCTCTGACAACTCCCATCGGTGGGGGTATTCGTTCCCTAAATGTGGCGTTGCGTCAAATTAATGATTTATATGCTTGCGTTCGTCCTTGTAGATATTATGCAGGTACCCCTTCTCCTCACAAAACACCGGAAAAATTAGATGTCATTATTTATCGGGAAAATACTGAAGACATTTATCTCGGAATAGAATGGCGGGAGGGAACTGATATTGCTAGCAAGTTGATTGACATTTTAAACAAAGACTTAATTCCTGGTACTCCCGAACATGGCAAAAAGCAAATTCGCCTCGACTCTGGTATTGGTATTAAACCTGTGAGTAAAACTGGTTCGCAACGTTTGGTAAAACGTGCTATCCAAAATGCTTTGCGTTTACCTAAGTCTAAACAAATGGTGACTTTGGTACATAAGGGTAATATTATGAAGTACACTGAAGGCGCATTTCGTGATTGGGGTTATGAATTAGCAACTACAGAATTTCGTCAAGAATGTGTTACTGAAAGAGAATCTTGGATACTTTCTAATAAGGAGGAAAATTCTAATATTAGTAGTGAGGAAAATGCTCGAAAAATTGACCCTGGTTATGATGCTTTGACTCCAGAAAAACAAGCTGAAATTTGTCAAGAAGTTGAGGGTGTATTGGCAGCTATTTGGGATAGTCATGGGGATGGAAAATGGAAAGAGAAAATTATGGTAAATGACCGTATTGCTGATAGTATTTTCCAACAAATTCAAACTCGACCAGGGGAGTATTCTATTTTGGCAACTATGAATTTGAATGGGGATTATTTATCTGATGCTGCTGCTGCTATTGTTGGTGGTTTGGGTATGGGTCCTGGTGCTAATATTGGTGATGAATGTGCTATTTTTGAGGCTACTCATGGTACGGCTCCAAAACACGCTGGTTTGGATAGGGTAAATCCTGGTTCTTTGATTCTTTCTGGTGTGATGATGTTGGAATATATGGGTTGGCAAGAAGCTGCGGATTTGGTTAAAAAAGGTCTTGAGGTTGCTATTTCTAAGGGTGAGGTTACTTATGATTTGGCAAGGTTAATGGAACCTCCTGTACCACCTTTGAAGTGTTCTGAATTTGCTGATGCAATTATCAAGCATTTTAAATAATTAATAATGGATAATGGGTAATGGATAATGGATAATGGATAATGGATAATTGATAATTGATAATTGATAAGCACCTAGGCAGAATTATTTACACAAATAATGCCTAATAGAGTAAGGGTTTTATTCTCTAAAATGTGTAATTAATTTTGTTGACTTGCTTGATTGATAATTGATAATTAGAGATTGTTTTTATTATCTACTATTCATTATTTATTATTCATTATCGACTATTTCTTCTATTGCGTATGGAGCAATAGTAGTTTCATTTTATGAAGCGCCTACGAGATGGAGGTGAATNTTGCGTATAGAGCAATAGTAGTTTCATTCCCTGAAGCTCACGAAGTTGGCTGATGAAAATTTTTCTTCTATTGCGTATGGAGCAATAGTAGTTTCATTTTATGAAGCGCCTACGAGATGGAGGTGAATAGTGAAATTTTCTCTTCTATTACTTATAGAGTCAGAATAATTAATTCATTTTATGAAGCGCCTACGAGATGGAGGTGAGTAGTGGAATTTCTCTTCTATTGCGTATGGAGCAATAGTAATTGCATTTTATGAAGCGCCTACGAGATGGAGGTGAGTAGTGGAATTTCTCTTCTATTGCGTATAGAGCAATAGTAGTTTCATTTTCTCAAGCGCCTACGAGATGGAGGTGAATAGTGATAATTTCTCTTCTATTGCGTATAGAGCAATAGTAGTTTCATTTTCTCAAGCGCCTGCCGGATGGAGGTGGTTAGTGAAATTTCTCTTCTATTGCGTATAGAGCAATAGTAATTTCATTTTCTCAAGCACCTGCCGGATGGAGGTGGATAGTGAAATTTTCTCTTCTATTACTTATAGAGTCAGAATAATTAATTCATTTTCTCAAGCACCTACAAGATGGAGGTGAATAGTGGAATTTCTCTTCTATTACTTATAGAGTCAGAATAATTAATTCATTTTCTCAAGCGCCTACGAGATGGAGGTGAGTAGTGGAATTTCTCTTCTATTGCGTATAGAGAAATAATAGTTTCATTTTCTCAAGCGCCTACGAGATGGAGGTGAGTAGTGAGAATTTCTCTTCTATTACTTATAGAGTCAGAATAATTAATTCATTTTCTGAAGCGCCTACGAGATGGAGGTGAGTAGTGGAATTTCTCTTCTATTACCTATAGAGCAATAGTAATTTCATTTTCTCAAGCGCCTACGAGATGGAGGTGAGTAGTGGAATTTTTCTTCTATTACCTATAGAGCAATAGTAATTTCATTTTCTGAAGCGCCTACGAGATGGAGGTGAGTAGTGAGAATTTCTCTTCTATTGCGTATAGAGCAATA
>NZ_LGSU01000663.1 GCF_002260545.1 Hydrocoleum sp. CS-953
ATTTTCTCTTCTATTACTTACACACTCAGAATAATTTCATTTTCTGAAGCTCACGCCGGATGTGGGTGGATAGTGGAATTTTCTCTTCTATTGCGTATAGAGCAATAGTAATTTCATTTTCTCAAGCATCTACGAGATGTAGGTGGATAGTGAAAATTTTCCGACTATTACTTATAGACTCAGAATAATTTCATTTTCTCAAGCACCTAGGAGATGTAGATGGATAGTGGGAATTTTCTCTTCTATTGCGTATAGAGAAATAGTAATTTCATTTTCTCAAGCACCACCTAGGAGATGTAGATGGATAGTAAAAATTTCCTGAGATATAGTTTTCATTATCAATTATCCATTAATAACACCTACAATTGAAAAATAGTTGGAGAGATATAGTCATTCTGAATCAGAATGGGACGACTATTTCTTTCTTTGAAAGAGTTTCAGCCAAAAAAGTGTTTCATCCTTATTTGAAATGACTATAGAAATTGTCAATTATTTCTCCCTGATTCCTACTCCCTGCTCTGTCTTTTCTGGGGATGTCTATTAGTTAGTAGCAGTTTCTGCCACGCTCGAAATTATTTCTTGAAATACAATCTCATCCTTACGAGGATCGGCATAAGCAACCTTTACCTCCAAGCGATCGCCCACTTCAACCGACCTACCAAAGCGCATTGCCAACTCTAACCCCAACTCTTCCAACAACACCAACCCTAAATTAATTTCCTCTTTCAACCACCGAATTATCAAAGCTTGCCAAACCTCATCCGAATTACGCCGTAAATATTCCAAACCCCAATAACGGTTAGTAAACCTTTCCACACTAGAAGCTTCTTTCACTGCTGGAACTAAACTCATCACCATTTCTTGCATTTGGTCTGGAGTAAATGGTAAAGGATCTCCTCGTAAATGAGCTTTAATTTGGAAGTGAGCTAATAGATCGCTATAACGCCGAATTGGAGAAGTAACCTGAACGTAAGTTTCTAAAGCCAAACTTGCGTGACGAGCAGGTATAGTACCCATTTCACTTTTAGGCATACATCGACGCATAGCAGTTGAACGAACTGGCCCCGCAGGCAATAACATTAGTTCTGCCTCTGGTGGGAGTTCTGGTTGAGGCTGACTACGGTAGGGTAGAGGAAGATTATGTTCTTGACCATATTTTGCCCCGACTTCCCCTGCCATAATCATCATCTCTGCAACTAGCTGTCTTGATGGTGAATCATCCAAAACCTCTACCGTAATTTCTTCACCTTCATTTTTCACTTTAATTACCGACTCTGGCATATATATACTAATTGAGCCTTGTGACTGTCGCCACTTAAACCTTTGTTTAGCCCAATCATTCAGAGCATGAATTTCTGGTTCTGGCTTAATCCCTAACTGTAGCATTTCATCCACATCATCATAAGTAAGCCTATAGGTTGGCTTGATTAAACTGGCATGAATTGTGTAATTTATAACTGCCCCAGTTTCATCTAAAAGAATGCCAAAACTCAGAGCGCTGCAAACTTGCCCTTGAATTAGACTCATTGGACCTGTTGCCAACTCTGACGGAAACATCGGAACCATACCAGTAGGTAAATATAAGGTAGTTGTTCTGCGTCTAGCCTCTAGGTCTAACTCATCACCAGGAGTAAGTAAACGAGTAGGGTCAGCTATATGAACCCATACCCGTTGTTGAGCATCTTCTAAAAATTCTATACTCAGGCCATCGTCTATTTCTCGCGTACTTTCATCATCAATTGTATAAACTTTTAGATGAGTTAAGTCCAAACGGTTTGTGTCTGGATCTGGTGGGAGGGATTGCAGGCAGCTTTTGGCCACTTCTAGTACCTTGGTAGAAAAATGTGTTGGGATCTGGCTACGTCGCAGATATAGATTTTCATGCTCGTTCCATATACCTAGATCCACTAATAGTTTAAATGCTGCTTCTGAATTTTCTGGTAGTTCTAAGATAGCCAAGGTCTCCATTGCCTGGTTACGATGGGAGGTTTCTTCTCCGTGAGTGGCAAATTTTTCTATAGAGTCTAGGCGATTATAATCACTTTGTTCCCAGTTTACTTCTTCTCCTGCTAGTCGGTTATGGACTCGAAGTAAAAAGTTTTCTAGTTCTTGTTTTCGTTGCTTTTGGACTTCTTGTTGATGTTTGATTTCTGCTACTTGGGCTACGGGGCGGGGTTCGTAGCGATCGCCTTTTTGTTTAAAGTAGAGTTTATCGTCTGATAATAGTATATGGGCTGCGTAACATTGGCTTGCTGTTTGTTCTGAAAATAGCAATAGTGCCATTTCTGCTGGATTTACTGTTTCTGATTCTTCTACTAGGAGTTCCCATGCTATTTCTAGACTGGAAGGGTCTAGATAGGTTTCTACTTCCTGAATAAATTGGGGAATTTCTGATGATTTGTAATTTTCTCCTGCTACTTCATAAGTTATTTGCTTTGGGGGTATACTATTAGATTTACCATTTGCTTCTACCACGACCCAGTTTTTTTTACCGTCAGGACGTTCTGCCACAGCTAGTCGCCGTTCTCCGTGCAGTCTAAATTCTATTAGTTTTCCCTTCTCCACTTTATTTTATCTATAATCGTGTAAGTTTTCTTTAGTTTTGTCTGGGTTGTGTTTTTTTCTGTAATTCTCTTGAAGATTTTTTCAATCTAACGTTTACCCACCGTTAATTGACTTGCGTTATAGCGGTAGCTTTCTATTTCAAGGGCTGACAAATCTCTAAGCTTCCACATACAGCATAGATGATACCCACCGCCATTTTGTATTAAAAACACTTTTAATCACGATGACGCCCAATTCATGTTTTACCTTTTCACAGGTTAACTCAGAGTTTTGAATTGACTTACTTCTATAGGTGGGTACTACCGCTACTTTCTCTCAAGTCATCATACCCTAAATTTATGCTAAGTAGCTTATTAATTTACCGTCTATTTCCTGTCCATTAAACTGTCAATAGAATGATAGATTTTTTTATCAATCATGTTGGGTTTCTAATTTTCCCAACATCTCAAATTTCACATACTCCTAGCTTCAGCTCTCTTTATTAACGTAAGGTAACAATGCCACTAATCTGGCTCTTTTTATGCTTTTTGTCAAATCTCTTTGCTGTTTGGATGTTAAACCTGTAATTCTTCTTGGCAGAATTTTTCCTCTTTCTGTCACATATTTTTTCAGTAATTCGACGTCTTTGTAGTCGATAGGTTCTCCTGGTTTAATTGGTGATACTCTTTTCCGATAGTAATTTGCCATAGCTAATTATTTGTTAGTTATTTTTGTTTACGTTTTAGAACTTTACTGTGTTTAATACTCACTGAATTTTTACTTAATTTCTTTGTGAACCGTATGTTTATTACAGTGAGTACAGAATTTCTTCAATTCTAATCTTGCTGTTGTATTCCTACGGTTTTTAGTGCTTGTGTACCTAGAAACACCTTGTGAACGTTTATCAGAATTAGTTCTACACTCTGTACACTCTAGTGTAATAATAATTCTTACTCCTTTAGCCATCTTTCACTTTCCATTAATGTTAAACACAAATTATTATTTTCTCATATAACGCTTGGCTTCGTCAAGTAACCACCTGAGCTTAATATCTAGGGAGTAACCACGCATAGTTCCCACTACTATAGTTTGGGATATTCTGTCATGGAAAGCTTGTTGATACCTTTCAATATCTACCAAAGCTACTGTAAAGTCTAAGAATAAGGGCATTATTAGTAGTAACACGGCAGCATTTCCTGATGTCAAGTTACTCATGCCTAGCATGGCCAATGACCCGGCTAATGCTAAAATTCCTTCTCGCTTTGATAATTCTAGGATACCAGGAGTTCTTTGGTATCTAGTATCTAAGACTTTCATATCTAGAGCAAAGTGTCCTATACTCTGACCTTGGTTTTTGTAGACCATTAGGACTCGTATAGCTATCCAAAGTATTACAAAAAATAAAATAAAGGTGAACCAATTATTGCTGATTATGGCGCTGAGAAACCAAATCACTCCAGCATCTATACTAAATGCTGCTGCACGACGAGATAAAGGAGCTTTTGGCAATTGAGGTATAATATCGTCACTCATTATGTTTGACTCTAATTATTTAGTTTAGCTAGCAGAATATTTAATTGCTTTATTGACTTTATTTTACT
>NZ_LGSU01000664.1 GCF_002260545.1 Hydrocoleum sp. CS-953
AGTCATTGCGACTGGAACGGAGTGGAAGGTTTGCGGAGCATTCCGGAACGGATAGCAATCTCAGAGGTTTGATATATCTCTTCCATCTATATCCTAACCATAACTATTCAGCCGAACATGATATAAGACTTTTTCAGCAAGCCCTAATTATCAATTATTTCCCCCTACTCCCTACTCCCTCTTTATCAACAAAACATGATACTATAACGAAATGGCCAAACAATAGAAAAATAAATGACAGCAGTAAACACCCAAAAATTAGATGTATATGGTGTCGGTAACGCCTTAGTTGACATCCTCGCACTTGTAGAAGAAGACTTTATCACTAAATATTCCCTACAAAAAAGTGGAATGACTTTGATGGATGCTCAAACACAAGGAGGAATTTTAGTCGGACTAGAAAACATATCCTTAAAAAAGCGTTCCGGTGGTTCAGCAGCAAATTCCATGATAGCGATCGCTCAAAGTGGAGGAACGGGTATTTTTGTCGCCAAAGTCGCCAGTGATCCTAACGGAGAATTATACCGCCAAGATATGCTCGACTTTAAAATAGAGTTTAATGTACCTCCTACACCTACAGCAGATAACCCCACTGGTACCTGTGTTGTACTGACAACCCCTGATGCTGAACGTACCATGTGTACAAACTTGGGAGCATCTGTCAATCTCAGTGCTACTGATATTGATGCAGAGCAAATTAGACGTTGCCAATATAGTTATGTAGAAGGTTATTTGTGGACTGGAGAGGATACAAAGAAAGCTTGTATTCAAGCAATGGAAGATTCTAAGCGTCAAGAAGTGGGAGTTTGTTTTACCTTCTCAGACCAGTTTTTAGTAGATCTGTTTGCTGATGACTTCCGTCAGGTACTTTCAAATTATTGTGATGTATTATTCTGCAATGCTGATGAAGCGCGTAATTTCTGTGGAATAGAGTCTTTAGAAGAATCTGCAATGAAAATTGGGGAGTTAGTAGAAACAGCGTTTATTACCGATGGAAAGGATGGTTGTTTAGTGGTTAAGGATAAACAAATTACTACTGTACCTGGGTTTCCTGCAACGGCGATCGATACTGTTGGTGCAGGAGACGCTTTTGCTGGAGGTGTATTATATGGTCTCACCCATGGTTATCAACCCACTCAAGCTGCACGTTGGGGAAATTATCTAGCTTCTAATGTTGTACAAATTCAAGGTCCCCGTTTAGAAGGCTCTTGGGCAGATAAGGTTCAGGAAATAGTTAACACCTAATATCGAATCTGTTATTAAGAAACCGGGTTTCTTGGAGATTATATTATTATGGCAGGCAATTTAATACAAATCTGGTTTCTAGTTAATATAATCTCCGGTTGAATAGCTATAATTAAAGTTTGTAGTTGGGCTTTAGCCCGAACTATAGATGGGCTAAAGCCCATCTACGAACAAAAACTTTTTGATCACTGATTATCGGGACATGATATAACACCTAAAATGTGTTGTTAAGAAACCGGGTTTGTTGGAGATTATATGATTATGGCAGTAAATTTAATACAAACCCGGTTTCTAGAGTGCAGAATTTGTAGAATTGGTAGGGTGCATTTTGCTGCGCGACATGAAAAGACAGCTTGAGTTCAGACTATGAAATAGATTTAGCTATCCATCGTAACGCACCATTTTATTTTAGTTGTGTCAGTCTACTACTCGACTTTTTTATAAGAAGAGGTAATCATTAATGGTGTTGCTGATGTCAGGTATGATTTGTATTTTTTGACAATTGTTAAAGTATTGAATAACTAATACTTAAGGTTATTCAGTTTTGATTTTCATACCTTGATTCAGCAACGCCTAATTAATTATTAATTATTGAACCAACCTCTAAGAAATACGCTTAGAAACTGTTTGTAAACTGATAAAAACCTCTCTCCAAACCTCTCTCCTACAAGGATAGAGGCTTCTTAACCCCCATTCTCTTGTAGGGAAGGGGGGCAGGGGGGTTAGGTTTGCGCGGATTCATCGGTTTCATCCAACACTTCTCAAACAACTTCTTCAGGATCAATACTTCGGCGATCATTCATTTACAGAGAAAAAGCTCAGGTGATAAATCTCAGGTTTATAAGGATGATATTGAATTTCCCTAATAACAGTTTTACCATTCCAGGAAATCTCAGGAACTTTCAGATCAATAATAGTCTTGTTAGCAGAGGCTTTCTTTAACAACAACTGCACTTCTTTCACACCAATAGTTAATTCAACTGATTCTGTAACCTGATGACCATATAATACTGCAGGAATTAATCCTTCCCGTCGTAGCGCTTTAGTTTTGCTACCTTCTGGTCTTTTTTGACATTCTAATGTAACTGCCATCTTGACTTTTTTCTCTTAATTTGCTTATTGATTATATCATGTCCAGTTGAACACTTTAGCAGAAAGGAATAAAAGGCAGAAATGTACAATTGTGGTAGGCAAGATACCCACGCGACAAAATATTCTATCACAGCAAGAATTTAACTTCTGACTTCTGACTTCTGACTTCTGACTTCTATGATGATAAAAGCGCTCGCTTAGGTCCATGAATTGGGTCTTCCACCACAATAGTCTGGTCACGACTAGCCCCAAGAGACACAATAGCAATCGGCACCTTCATCAACTCTGCCAAAAACTTTAAATAATCCAAAGCTTGCTGTGGTAAATCTTCCAAAGTCCGACAATCAACAGTTGATTGCTTCCAACCAGGCAATGTTTGATAAATGGGCTGACACTTAGCTAATTGTATAGAACTACTAGGAAAATCTTCGCAACGCTCACCCTCCATATCATAAGCCACACAAACCTGAATCTCATCCAACTCATCCAGCACATCCAACTTAGTAATCGCCATACAGTCCATACCATTAATTCTCACTGCATAACGTCCAATCACTGCATCAAACCATCCACAACGACGTTTACGACCTGTAGTTGTCCCAAATTCGGCTCCGCGATCGCCCAGTAGTTCCCCAATCTCATCTTTAGCTTCTGTGGGGAATGGTCCCTCTCCAACTCTAGTAGTATAAGCCTTAGCTACCCCAATCACTCGGTCAATCATTGTCGGTCCAACCCCAGTACCCACACAAGCACCTCCTGCCACTGGATTTGAGGAAGTAACATAAGGGTAAGTACCGTGGTCTAAATCTAATAAAGTACCCTGCGCTCCCTCAAACAAAATATTTCGTCGGTCCTGAATTGCATTGTAGATAGTCAAAGAAGCATCTATAACATGAGGTCTCAAGCGATCGGCATACTCTAAATATTCTTTAACTACTTCCTCTGAGTCTAAGGGGGATAAATTATAAAGCTTCTCTAGAATTACATTCTTATAATTAACCGTCCAATTTACCTGCTCTCTCAATCTCTCTGGACTAATCAAATCAATCATCCGAATTCCTGTCCGCTCGGATTTATCTGCATAAGTTGGACCGATACCTCTGCCTGTCGTCCCAATTTTTTGACTGCCCCGACGTTCCTCTGATGCCTTATCTATAATTCGATGATAAGGCATTGTTACATGAGCAGCCTGAGAAATCATCAACTTTGCCGTAGAAATTCCCAAACTCTCTACCTGATCTAGTTCCTCAATTAGAACTTTAGGGTCTATAACTGTTCCCGAACCAATGATACACTCAGTATCAGGATAAAGAATACCTGAAGGAATTAAATGTAGTTTAAATGTCTGGCCTTCAACAACTACTGTATGGCCAGCATTGACACCCCCTTGGTAGCGCACAACTACATCTGCTGATTTGCTAAGTAAATCAGTAATTTTTCCTTTTCCTTCATCGCCCCACTGGGCACCTATCACAATTACGTTAGCCAAGGGTCTCCTCTACAGGTACTTAACACGATTTGTAATTGTTACATTAACTCAAAATTATGTCAATTTATTTTTGTTAATTTTTGTTACAGTTAACTTGATGAAATAAATTTGTATATTTGGAGGAGGCCAACCTTATTTTTTCAATACCAGGTGCGGGTGTGATTCATAGGTAGGTAGGTAGAAAAGTATGGAATTTTTGGGATAAGTGAGGGTACAAATAAAAACAATACTAAAGATTAAGCCTTTCTGTAGGTGAGGAAACGGTAGAAATAATTTTATACTCGTCACTCAATCATTACTATTGACCGTAAAACATATACCT
>NZ_LGSU01000665.1 GCF_002260545.1 Hydrocoleum sp. CS-953
AATATTAATGAATAAACTAACAAATTTTCAATACTTTCAGCGATTTTTCTCAATTTCGTGATATGGTAAATTGAATTATAATCCAAAGGCTTGTTATTGCTTAATGGAAAAATAAACTTGTAAATCCTTATTTTGTCGTTATTTTAGGTAGCGATATAGCTGCCGCTAGGCTCCGCCAACGCTCTTCATTGCTTGAAGGATGACTAACTAATTTTTTCCACCCTATTTAACTGGCAATTGACAAAAATACATTTATGTGTGTTGCAGAAATTAGCACTACATCAGGAAAAAATTAATAGTAGGAATAGAAGTAAGTAGGTAGGCACGAATAAACATCACTATGTAATAAAATGTTAAAGCAGTTAAAATCCTTGAGATTGCTATCCGTTCCGGAATGCTCCGCAAACCTTCCACTCCGTTCCAGTCGCAATGACATACCTGTAAATTTTTTCACCTACTTACTTAGACTTTTTACCAAATAGTTAATAATTAGGGCTTACTAAAAAAGTCTTTTAGGAGTCAGGAGCGAAAATAAATAGTTTAAATATCATTTATTGATTTGAATATCCATCTTTAATCAAAGGTAAATCTGGTTAAATGATTTTTATGACTCTGATTATTAGTACCGTTCTTTTTTCAAATTGCTATTAAACCTCAAAAAATATTAACTTGATAAATATTGCCAGAAAAATGATATGGTGACTAAGAAATAAAGTTTGAAACCTCCGCTTTCAAGCTGAGTAACTAATAACTAATAACTAATAACTGAAATGCCATATTACATCTCACCCAGATTCATAGATAAACTAGCAGTTCATATTACCAAAAATTTCTTAGACTTACCCAGAGTAAGAGTACCTTTAATCTTAGGAATACACGGACGAAAAGGAGAAGGAAAAACTTTTCAATGCCAATTAGTATTTGAAAAAATGGGAATTGAACCTGTCACAATATCTGGCGGAGAATTAGAAAGTAAAGATGCAGGAGACCCCGCACGTTTATTACGTTTACGTTATCGAGAAGCATCAGAAAAAATCAAAGTTCAAGGTCGAATGTGCGCCTTATTTATTAATGACTTAGATGCAGGTGCAGGTAGATTTGATGCAGGTACTCAATATACAGTAAATACTCAATTGGTAAATGCTACTTTGATGAATATTGCTGATAATCCTACAAATGTACAATTGCCTGGTAGTTATGATGAAACTCCCCTACATCGAATCCCAATTATTGTGACTGGAAATGATTTTTCTACTCTTTATGCACCTTTAATTAGAGATGGTCGAATGGAGAAATTTTATTGGGAGCCAAACCGAGAAGAGAGAGTTGGAATAGTAGATAGTATTTTTAAAACAGATGAACTTTCCCCTGGAGATATTGATAATTTAGTAGATAAATTTTCTGACCAAGCTATAGATTTTTTCAGTGCATTACGGAGTCGGATATATGATGAACAGATTCGTGATTTTATTCATCAAGTAGGTATTGAAAAAATTTCCAGACGGGTAGTGAATGCGGTAGAAAAAATTCCAGATTTTCCTCAACCTAATTTTGATTTATCTCATTTGAAAGAGTATGGAAAAATTATGGTTAGAGAACAACAACGTATTCGAGAATTGCGGTTAGTTGAAGAATATAATCAATCTCGATTATTCGGTGTTTCTCCAACAAAGGAACCGGAAAAATTCACGGCAAATACGCCAAATTATAATTATTCATCTCCAGAAGTAACTAAAGCTAATCAGTTAACTGAAAATCAGATTAATCATAGTGTTAAAAATAGTAATCTTAGTTTAGAGGTGAGGGAAAAAGTTCAAAAAATACTGGAAGATGGTTTAAAAATTGGGATGGAATATGCAGATAAACGTAGATATAAAACTGGTTCATGGAAAAGTTGCGGGAAAATAGATAATCAGGAGGAAAAAGAAGTGATTGATGCTGTAGAAAAATGTTTAGCTGAACATCAAAATGATTATGTTCGTTTGATTGGAATTGATGGGAATATTAAGCGACGGATGGTAGAGAAAATTATTCATAGACCAAAGATACAATGAAGTAATCTATCTAAGATTTAGAGAATATCTATAAAATAGGAAATTTAGTCAATGCAATTCGATAGGTTAGGTGNATTAAGCGACGGATGGTAGAGAAAATTATTCATAGACCAAAGATACAATGAAGTAATCTATCTAAGATTTAGAGAATATCTATAAAATAGGAAATTTAGTCAATGCAATTCGATAGGTTAGGTGAGAATAATTCTATATACAATCTTATAATTATTCTCATAACCTAAAAATACTTTATATTTGAGTAACTTTTTAGATTATTTTTTATATACCAAAGATTTCACGAGGGATTTCCTATTGATTCACCACAACATAACGTGAAATTGTCAAAGCTATATTTTTTTGATTTATGGAAGATTACCAAGCAGCTTTTCTAGAATGCTATTCTGATACAGAAATATTAGATAAGTCGGGAATAAAAATTGCAGCTATGCACTTTGGAGGTGTAACTATTGAGTGTTTATTAAAAGCAATGATTTTTGCTACTTTACCAAAAAGTGCGACTAAAGAATGGAAAACAGATAACAATAATCCAGGGCATACTTTTACTAATCCAGGACATAGCTACACAGAAGCATTAAAAAGGCATAATAAACTTAAATCTAGAATTGATAAACTTCCCCAAGTACGAAAATGGTTGGATGAAATTGAGAACCCCATTGGTCAACATTTCATAGATATACGTTATTCTAGTATTGAAGTTAATAATGAAAATTATAAAAGCTGGTTCAACACATATCAAAAGCTTAGAAAATGGCTACAAAAACAAGCCACTACAATCTAAGGAGTTGAAAATGCAAGAAAACTGGCAAGTATCACTAAAGCAGAATATCAAAGACAAATATGTTAAAAACTCTAAAGAGACTAAAGAGTGGGTTGATGTAAATATTTCCACATCAGGTTTGCTTAATTTAACTTTAGTTAGTAATAGCTTTTTTGGTGTATCTATCCCTTAGCGAAAAGAAGAAATTTCCAACTTATTAAAGTCTCAAGTACCTCATTTATCTCCTGGGTTTCTTTCTTTATATACACCTCAAGAAGCTGAATCATTAAATATTTCACCTCCACAAATTCCCGATCAATTTTCATTAGTAACTTGGCAAGATTTAGCTATCCAAGCAGCCAACCCACAAAATCAACTTCAACTAACCCAAAAAGAACCTAGTATACCCAGAACAGTAACATTTTATTCTTTTAAAGGAGGAGTAGGAAGGACTACTGCATTAACTCATGTTGCTTCTATTTTAGCAATGCGAGGTCGTAAAGTTGTAGCTGTAGATTTAGATTTAGAAGCACCTGGTTTAAGTACAGCATTTAACCTTAAGTTACAGCCAAAATATGGAATTGTTGANCAACTAACCCAAAAAGAACCTAGTATACCCAGAACAGTAACATTTTATTCTTTTAAAGGAGGAGTAGGAAGGACTACTGCATTAACTCATGTTGCTTCTATTTTAGCAATGCGAGGTCGTAAAGTTGTAGCTGTAGATTTAGATTTAGAAGCACCTGGTTTAAGTACAGCATTTAACCTTAAGTTACAGCCAAAATATGGAATTGTTGATTATTTTTATGAACGTTCTTATTTACCAGAAGAAGTAGACCCCAATATTTTAATTACAGACATATTTAGTGAAGTTAAAATACCTAACGCCACAGGTAGAGTATTTGTTGTTCCTGCTGGAAATCTTAGTCTTGATTATGTGTCTAAAGTTGACGATCTTCATGCCACAACTGTTATAGATGGAGACAAAAATATTTGGTCTATTTTTAAGCAAGAAATTCAAGAACAATTAAAACCAGATATTCTCTTAATTGACTCAAGAACTGGGATTAATCAATGGGGTGCTTTATCATTAATTCAAGCTGCTGATGAAGCAATTATTTTTCTTTTCCCTAATGAACAAAATAAACAGGGAATAGAACTACTACTAGAATCTCTTCAAAGTCTGAAAAATTTATCCATTAATTTTGTTTTTTCTCCTGTACCTGATGTAACAAAAAGTGGTTTAGATAAAGTCAAAGAAATTTGGAATTTCTTGCTTAAAAAGATAAAAAATGGAACAGATGAAAATTATGATAC
>NZ_LGSU01000666.1 GCF_002260545.1 Hydrocoleum sp. CS-953
GTTTTTGAACGCTATATATATTATAATTGTTTTAGTCTTGACAATAATTAATCTATTATATAGCAATCTGTGCAGAGTTTGTAATATTTTATCTAATAGGATTTGGAAACCAAACCCTATTTTTGCTTAGGTTGGGAGATTAAACCCCTGTAGTTTTTTTCACAAATCATTTAGGATTGGTACATCATTTCAACTGGAGAAAAGTCAAGAATGTCAACAAATTCTACAAGTCAAACATCTAATAATGAATCTAATATTAATAGTGATTTTGAATTTCTATTTACTCGTTCGATAGAGTTTCGCCAAGAAACTATTTACTTTATTATAGTAGACCGTTTTTTTGATGGCGACCCTACTAATAATGAAGGTCCTAACCCTAAATTATACGACCCTAATAAAGAAAAATGGGGTTTATATTGGGGTGGAGATTTACAAGGAATAATAGATAAACTTGACTATCTCAAAAAAATGGGAGTTACTGCTATTTGGATGACTCCTTTATTTGAACAAATTGAGGAAGAACTATTTGAAATGGCTCCAATTCATGGCTACTGGGCGAAAGATTTTAAACGCTTAAATCCTCGTTTAGTAGACAAAAATGATGAAATTTCTTTAGTAAAAAATCAGCAGACTGTTTTTGATAAGTTAGTAACAGCAGCTCATAACTTGGGGATAAAAATAATCTTAGATATTGTGTGTAATCATAGTAGCCCAGATGCAGGAGGAAAGAAAGGTCAACTGTTTGATGATGGAGTTTTAATTGCTGATTTTCATAATGATTTTAATGACTGGTATCATCATTATGGTGAGGTAGAAGATTGGGATGATAAATGGCAAGTTGAAAACCAAGAATTGGGAGGATTAGCAGATTTTAATGAGAATAATCCTGACTATAGAAAGTACATAAAATCAGCAATAAAATTATGGTTAGATAGAGGAGTTGATGCCCTAAGAATCGATACTATTAAACATATGCCATTATGGTTTTGGCAAGAATTTTATGCTGATATTAAAAGTCATAAACCATCAGTATTTATTTTTGGGGAATGGATTTTTAGCGGACCTTACGATCCTCCATCATTGGAATTTGCTAATAAGTCTGGAATGTCAATGTTAGACTTTGGTTTTTGTGTTGCTATTAGACGCGCTCTGGGAAAATGTGAACCGGGAGGATTTCATATTATTCAAGAATTACTCGACCAAGATAATGTTTATGATACTGCCAGTGAGCTAGTGACTTTTGTTGATAATCACGATATGCCGAGATTTCAAAATTTGAATCCAGACCCAGGAATTTTGAGATTAGCTATTAATTTAATTATGACTTCTCGTGGTATTCCCTGTATTTATTATGGTAGTGAGCAATATCTTTATAATGATACTGATGGTGGAGAAGAACCTTATAATCGCCCGATGATGGAAAAATGGGATACAGATACACCTATTTATCGGGATATTCAATTATTATCAAAAGTACGTCGAATTAATCCGGCTGTTTCTTTGGGTAGTCAGTGGGAAAAATATGTGACTGAGGATGTTTATTGTTATGTGCGAAGGTATCGAGATTATCGTTGTTTTGTAGCAATTAATCGCGGTAATTCAATAACAATTGATAGGGTAGAAACTGATTTGGAAGATGGGGAATATATTTGTATTTTAACGAAGCGATTTTTTGAGGTAAAAGATGGTGCTTTGCATAATTTAGAATTGGGTGTACAAGATATGATTGTGATTAATTATTTGGGCGATCGTGTTAAGGGAAAAGTTATTGTTCGAGCGCAGTTAAATGGTATTTCAACTAATCATGGTGAGGTAGTAGTAGTCACGGGAGATTGCCCAGAGTTGGGAAATTGGGATATTAGTAAGGCTTACCAGTTAGAGTATATTAATTCTAATACTTGGTTTAATGAAATTCCTTTTAATGAAAGTGCTGGAAAAGTTATTGCTTATAAGTATGCAATTGTTTATCGAGATGAACATGGAAATGAAACCCAAATTCCGAGGCGAGAAAATTGGGTTTCTCGACAATGGTTGTTAGCTGAAGAGGGAAATGTAAAGTGGCAAGATAATTGGGCTTATTGAAGAAGGAAGGAAGAAGGAAGAAGGAAGAAGGAAGAAGGAAGAAGGAAGAAGGAAGAAGGAAGGAATAAGTTGAATGTTTAGGTGGTGATTATTGAAGAAGTTAGAAGTCAGAAGTCAGAAGTTTAATTTTTAGTTGGGAATTATAACCAACTAAAATTAGGCTTATGTTTTATATATTTTGATCGGCATTTATTCCCCACCTCACATAAGATTTTCCGCTGATATGTTGAGGTAGGGAATTTCGCCGACATTTTTGTTAATTAAAGGAGTTGATGGGATTGAAATAACTTATATCATTTCCGGTTTAATAGTTATAATTAGAAGCTCGTAATTTAGAAGCTCGTAGTATTGCTCTAGCCCATGAAATAGCTATCTTTTTGCTCAAGCCCTACTAAAAACAAAAACTTTTTTATCACTTATTACCCGGCATTTATTCCTACCTCAGATAAGGGTGTACCTCTCATAAGTGGTTGTTAGCTGAAGAGGGAAATGTGAAGTGGCAAGATAATTGGNGTTTAATAG
Organism: Hydrocoleum sp. CS-953; assembly: GCF_002260545.1. GTDB lineage: Bacteria > Cyanobacteriota > Cyanobacteriia > Cyanobacteriales > Microcoleaceae > Trichodesmium. The sequence continues at coordinate 2,605 of NZ_LGSU01000666.1, forward strand.
TTATAATTAGAAGCTCGTAATTTAGAAGCTCGTAGTATTGCTCTAGCCCATGAAATAGCTATCTTTTTGCTCAAGCCCTACTAAAAACAAAAACTTTTTTATCACTTATTACCCGGCATTTATTCCTACCTCAGATAAGGGTGTACCTCTCATAAGTGGTTGTTAGCTGAAGAGGGAAATGTGAAGTGGCAAGATAATTGGGCTTATTGAAGAAGGAAGGAAGAAGGAAGGAAGAAGGAAGAAGTTTAATTTTTAGTTGGTGATAATTCCCAACTAAAATTAGGCTGATGTTTTATATATTTTGCTCGGCATTTATTCCCACCTCACATCAGCTTTCCCGCTGATATTTTGAGGTGGGGAATTTCGCCGACATTTTTGTTAATTAAAGGAGTTGATCCGATTGAAATAACTTATATAATGTCCGGTTGAATAGTTATAATTAAAGATTGTAGTATTGCTCTAGCTCTAATACCATTTATCAGAAGTAAAAGTGCTACAGTTAAAAACTGCCAAAATAACCATGAAAATCACAAATATTATTCAAGACTTACCAACGGATAATTGATAGTTGATAATTAATCAATCCCGTTTAAAACCTTCCCTTTTAAGGGGATGAAAAAAATATTCAACTCAGTATTTCAAGCTAGAGACTTGAGTCGCAGGTACTGATAACTGATAACTGAAATGACCTATTTTGTTGACAAATATTGTTTTAAGTTGCCTTACTAAATTATGAAGTGAGAGGAAAGAACAGAAGAGGAATTTTTCTCTCACCTCATTCCCTAAGCTTTTTCAATTTTTAGTCTTTAGCCTTTCCTGCATTTCTTAGCATTAACCCACCAACTGCAATAAAACCTAATATTAGGCTTGGCTCTGGGGTCTCAACTGGAGTAACTGGAGTGACTAGAGTAACTGTAGTAACTGGAGTAACTGGAGTGACTGGAGTAACTGGAGTGACTGGAATAGAATTCAATATTATTATTGGAAAGGTGATTTCCTCTGGCTCTGGCCCTGACACAAACGTAAAGCGAACAGGGGAAGCCTCTGATTCTGAGGTATTCGCTTGTGCTTGACAACAGTACCAAATATAGATACTGCACTAACAGCAGCAGTAGCTACTACCATTGAGCAGAGATTATAACTAGCCTTACCTATAGTTTGAATTGATTTAATCTTCATGGGTGTGTGTGATTTCTCTAAATTACGACAAGTTGTTGTTGTTGTGTTTATTTCAACAACAATTTCATCATATAGCTCTCCCTCCCCCCGCGCGTCAAGTATAAAATAAAACTTTTACCAAACCTTTAATATTATTCACCTTTCCTAAGTAAAACCACTACTTTACTAAAATTATAGAGACCGTAAAACTAAAATTTGTGCATAATTTTATACTAAAAAATAAGTATTATCACCAATTTTAGACATGACATTCAAGTTTAGAGACTCCCCCCCCGTAATGCAGGGCTGTTTCATTCTTGGTTAAGACAGAAGGGGAGCAGGGGAGCAGGGAGCAGGGGAGAATTTTCCACGCTTTACCCTAGATTTTC
>NZ_LGSU01000667.1 GCF_002260545.1 Hydrocoleum sp. CS-953
TCGGTGGTGAAATTTGAATTTATGAGGGTATTGAAGTTTGAATACTAAGTCGGGTTATCAAAAGTATCTTTGAATGTTTAATATTAGGGAGTAGGGAATAGAAAAGAAGATGTAGCTATTTTTTTTCAAGAAATTAAGACTGAAAATATAGCTAGTCTTCTGTAGGGGTTTGGAGACCAAACCCCTATTTTTATCGGTGGTGAAATTTGAATTTATGAGGGTATTGAAGTTTGAATACTAAGTCGGGTTATCAAAAGTATCTTTGAATGTTTAATATTAGGGAGTAGGGAATAGAAAAGAAGATGTAGCTATTTTTTTTCAAAGAGGGCTGAAATTGGGACTGAAAATATAGCTAGTCCTCTGTAGGGGTTTGGTCACCAAACCCTTACTTTGATCGGCACTTTCATAATAAAGCTTCTGTCTGAACCAGATTTAGTATAATAGAATTCTTAATACAAAACAATGAGGAATTATGAAAATACAAAATTCCATAATAATTGCATTTACTTTAATTCTTGTAGTTGTTGTTTCCCTTTCTCGAACTTTAGTTCATTTATTAACTGAAGTATGGTGGTTTAATGCTGTTGATTTTGCTGATGTTTTTTGGACAAGATTAAGTTGGCAAATATTTCTTTGGGTGGCTACATTTTTTATTTACTGTTTGTTTCTTTGGGGTAATTATTGGATAGCTGAAAAATTGACAAGCGATCGCTCATATAGTTTTTTGAGAGGAACTGAATTAGCTCCCTATAGTAATATTTTTACTAAAGCAATTGTAATTGTAAATATTCTATTGATATCTTTAAGTGCAGCAGCAACTACATCTCCAGGTTGGGAGACTTTTTTGAAGTTCTTAAATGCTGTAGATTTTGATATTCAAGACCCAATTTATCAAAGTGATGTAGGCTTTTATTTATTTAGATTACCCTTATATGAAGGAATTAAAGATTGGTTATTTACCCTATTTATTGGTGGGTTAATTATTGCTCTTGTAGTTTATGCTTTGAAAGGTAAATTTACTAATCAGCGCAGATGGCAAAATTTCTTAACAGGTTCAATTAAAACCCATATTAGTCTTTTAGTTGCTGGAATTACGATTTTAGTTGCAGTAGGATTTTGGTTGGAACGTTATGAATTACTTTTTGATTCTAATGGGGTAGTTTTTGGGGCTGGATATACAGATGTTCATGCTAAACTTCTTGCCTATTGGGTTATGGCAATAATGGCATTATTATTAGCAGTAGTTTGTGTACTTTCTGTCTGGAAAAATAATATTCTATTGCCGACTTATGGGGTGGTTATTTATATAGTTATCTTTGGATTATTCAATGTTTTATATCCTGGGTTTCAGCAGAAATTTATAGTCAATCCTAACGAACTGCAAAAGGAAAAACCCTACATAGCAAATAATATTAAATTTACTCGTGAAGCTTATGGTTTAGATGGTGTAGAAACTAAAAGTTTTCCAGCTAAATCAGAATTAGATAGTCAAACATTAGAAAAGAATCAAGCCACTGTTCGTAATATTAGACTTTGGGATTATCGACCACTTCTTAGCACCTATCGTCAACTTCAAGAAATTCGACTTTATTATCGCTTTAATGATGTAGATGTTGACCGTTACACTATTGATGAAAATTACAGACAGGTAATGCTTTCTCCTAGGGAAATGGTTTATTCTCAAGTTCCTAGAAAAGCACAAACTTGGGTAAATAAACATTTAAAATATACTCATGGTTATGGGTTAGTAATGAATCCGGTAAATGAAGTTAAACCAGATGGTTTACCTGTGTTATTTATCAAAGATATTCCGCCAGTTTCTCAGGTAAATCTTCAGGTGGAGGAACCTGCTATTTACTATGGAGAAAAAACCGATACTCATATTTTTACGGGCATGAGTACCGAAGAATTTGATTATCCTCGGAGTGGTGAAAATGCCTTTACTTTTTATAGTGGTACGGGGGGAGTAGCAATCAATTCTTTGTGGCGAAAACTTGCCTATGCCTATGATTTAAGCAGCATTAATATCTTAATTTCTGGCTACTTTACTGACAATTCAAAAATTCATTACTATCGAAATATAAAAGAAAGAGTAGAGCAAGTTGCACCCTTTTTAAGATTTGATAATGACCCTTATATTGCTCTGATTGACGGAAAAATGCAATGGATATTAGATGCTTATACAGTTAGCGATCGCTATCCCTATTCAGAACCACTTTATTTGAGTAATAATGCTAGAGCAATATTAAATAGAGGCAATATTGAGCGGATAGCAAGAGGAAATGTTAATTATATTCGGAATTCTGTGAAAGTTATGGTTGATGCTTACAACGGTACAATGAAATTTTTCGTAGTAGATGAAAATGACCCAGTGCTGAATACTTACCGCAAAATATTTCCTCAATTATTCACAGAAAAATCAGAAATTCCAGCTAATGTTAAAGCGCATTTTCGTTATCCTTTAGACCTATTTAAAATTCAGGCTCAGATGTATTTGTCATACCACATGAGTGAGCCACAATTATTTTACAATCAAGAAGATTTATGGCGGTTTCCCACAGAAATTTATGAAGAGAATAAACAATTAATGGAACCCTACTATTTAATTATGCGTTTGCCAGAACAAAAGGGAGAAGAATTTGTTTTAATTTTGCCATTTACTCCAGTCAATAAAGATAATATGATTGCCTGGATGTCAGCACAATCTGATGGAGAAAATTATGGCAAATTATTGTTATATGAATTCCCCAAACAAAAATTAGTTTATGGTCCTAGTCAAATCGAAGCTCGCATCGACCAAAACCCTCAAATATCCCAACAATTAACTCTATGGAGTCAGAAAGGTTCAAAAGTAATTCGTGGAGATTTATTAGTAATTCCTATAGAAGAATCATTAATGTATGTAGAACCAATTTACCTCAGAGCTGAACAGGGAGAATTACCAGAATTAAAAAGGGTAATAGTTGCTTATGACAAAGAAGTTGTAATGGCAGAAACTCTCAATCAATCTTTAGCAGCAATTTTTGGTGGGGAAGTCGAAAAACCAGAAATTCAAGTTACAGAAAAAACGTCAGAAACAGAAAATATTTCCGATTTGATTAATACAATAGTAGAAATTTATGGTCAAGCTGAAGCAGCAAGACGACAAGATAATTGGGTAGAATATGGTAAATCTAAACAAGAATTTGAACGACTGCTTCAACAGTTAAAAAACNATCTTTAGCAGCAATTTTTGGTGGGGAAGTCGAAAAACCAGAAATTCAAGTTACAGAAAAAACGTCAGAAACAGAAAATATTTCCGATTTGATTAATACAATAGTAGAAATTTATGGTCAAGCTGAAGCAGCAAGACGACAAGATAATTGGGTAGAATATGGTAAATCTAAACAAGAATTTGAACGACTGCTTCAACAGTTAAAAAACCAAACAGAAAATAATCAAAATTAGTATTAGGGAGTTATTTCAGTTATCAGTTAGCCTCCTACGGAGGAACTGCGTTAACAGTTAGCCTCTTGCAGAGGAACTGCGTTAACAGTTATCAGTAGCTCCTACTGAAAAAGATAAATAATGACTTGTCAAAAAAAATTGTAGAGGTTTGGTCTCTAAACTGAAGCTAAGATGGGATTGGGAAACTAAATTCTGACGATAGAATCTGACAACCTATAGCTATATTAATCCTCAATTATTTGTCAAAAAAAATTGTAGAGGTTTGGTCTCTAAACCGAAGCTAAGATGGGATTGGGAAACTAAATCCTTACGATAAAATATGACAACCTATAGCTATACTAATCGTAAATTATTTGTCAAAAAAAATTGTAGAGTTTTGGTCTCCTTTCCCCAACCTAAAATGGGATGGGAAAACCAAATCCCTAGGATAGAATATTACAACATAAGCGCCGATTGCTATAAATTATTACCTTATAATCAATTATAATAATTCTTATACTGGTGGGTCACAAAATTATCGGTTTTAGGGAAAACTTTAACTGACAAAATGGCATTCATTAATTGATAATTAATAATGGAGAATTACCTCTGCTTAAAACCATCAGATTGAATATAAGGAAATATTCTAGTGCCGCTACGCGGAAGTCAAAATCCTGAAAGGTTGCGAGGCGACAGCCGTGGCAATCTCAAAATTCAAGCATTATTGATTGGTAAGGCTTTGAG
>NZ_LGSU01000668.1 GCF_002260545.1 Hydrocoleum sp. CS-953
CCCCTGCTCCCCTACTCCCTACTCCCTACTCCCTACTCCCTAAAATTAATTTTGACTGTTTATACTAAATTTCCCATTAAGTTCCTTTCTTTTCTTTTCAAATCTGCGTAACATATAAGTAGCAGCACAGTCTGCTTGAGGATTATCTTCTAAGATATCTGTTAATTGAAAAACATACTCAGCTATTTCTTCTCCTAATTTATCAATAACAGTCTCACGATTAATCATTTCTTGTTGATACTGACGCACTTTTGCTTGCCATTGACTGGAAAAAATCTCGTGAATTTTAGTGTGAAGACCAAGCTCTTCTAAAATTTTCCATTCTTCGCCATTATCAAACCAGATACCTCCACAACTAACACAACGTTCTATATAAAAAGGTTGTTTAATGTTTATTCTTGTTCGTGACAAATAGGTACCACACTCTGGACATAATCCTGCTTTACTATCAAAAGGAGAGGGTACAAAATCTTCAAATTGATTGTAATAGGGCAAGGTTTCTTCAGGAGAATACCATGAAGGTAAACTGGCTAACCAGGCTTCATACTCTTTTCCTGAAATCCAGAAACCTTGAGATTTAGGACAATATTTTACCGGGATAATATCATTTAAAACGGCATCTTCTAACTCTACATCGCATTTGGGGCTTTTCATCCTGTTTCTTCCTGATTCTGTTTTGATTTGGCTTGACTAAGTATAGTCACACAATAACCTTTGAGGGTTTCTAGGCGATCGCTAATATTGGCCAACCGTGTTTGTGTTGTTTGAGGGTTTCGAGATGCTTGTAAAAAGGTAACATCTACATTCAAGAGCCTAAGTTGCTTGTGAATCTCCGTCAAATAAGACTGTACCTGAGATGCTATAGGTGGGTCTAGTTCCGAATTATCTAAATTAATAATTTGACTATCGAACAATTGTTGGACTTCTTGATTTATGGCCAATATTTTCGATAGTTCTATTTCGGCTATGTTCTGTTGCCACTGATTCAGAAGTTGATTTAATTTTTGATATTGCTGATTATGCTCCTTTGGCAACATAATGTAAATAAATCGAAATTTGTCTATATTATTAACATACGAAGTAATAAGATTTCACAAAAGTTAAAAGTCAAAAGTCACAATTTAAAAGTCAAAAGTGGAAAAATCAGATATGTAGTAGCTGAAAAATTTCACTGAGAATAATTTCAGGTGATAATTTTACATGATTAGTATGAAATTATTTGTCACCAAGAAATCAGGTAAATAGTCTTCCAAAATTGGTATAACAATCTAGGATTTTAGGTTCAGAAGTTATTAGCTTAAGTACAACTACGGGTGCTTAATTAATCTGCCTATAATTTATGTCACCCTAGGGAGACTAATTTTATAGATTGTTGTTATTTTTTTCATAGTTATTATCTCAATATACTAAAAAGTAATTAAGTATTCAATTCTTAAGTTATATTTTAGATATCTCTATTAATTCAACCCTATTAGATAACATAACTNTAAATATATAGTTTGATAGTTCTAGTTTTCCAGAATCTTACTATAAAAATCAAAGTATAAAAAATCACAGATAATCTGTAGAAAAACTGGAATTATAAACTAAAAAGCTAGTTGATAGTTATATTATTTTCTAATAGAATAGAAATTTATAGTTACTGCGAAGAAAAGACAAAAATATCACTGGTAGTAGTAGATTGTAATTCTTTGAGTAATGGTATAGTAGTAATTTTACTCCCGATACTACCATGACTATACAGGACTACCATATAAGTATTCTATACTTTGGCTGAAATTATATCAAAAGCTAATACTCCTTAACTCTAAACTAACTCCTATGAATACAAAAATCTTAACACCTAAACCTAAAATTTCATGTGTAATTCCTGATTGGCTACAAGAATGTCTAGATAACAGAAATAAGAGTGATAATATAACGAGCTGTTCAGTGGATACAGCATTAATTTGTCGAGCATTTGAATTTGCATATAAGTTACATGAAGGGCAGTATCGGAAATCAGGAGAACCTTATATTTGTCATCCTGTAGCTGTGGCAGGATTATTAAAATATCTAGGCGGTGATAGTGCGATGATTGCCGCAGGTTTTCTACATGATATTGTTGAAGATACTGAGGTAACTATTGAAGAAATAAAACAAAAATTTGGTGCGGAAGTAGCTTTATTAGTAGAAGGTGTAACTAAGCTTTCTAAGTTTAATTTTTCCAGCAAAACAGAGCTACAAGCTGAAAATTTTCGCCGAATGTTTTTGGCAATGGCAAAGGATATTAGAGTCATTGTTGTAAAGTTGGCAGACAGATTACATAATATGAGAACTCTCCAACATTTACCTCCTCATAAACAGTTAAGCAAAGCATTAGAAACACGGGAAATATTTGCACCATTAGCAAATCGTTTGGGAATTGGTCGAATTAAATGGGAATTAGAAGATTTATCTTTTAAATATATTGAAGCAAATGCTTATCGGGAAATACAAGAATTGGTAGCAGATAAACGTGTTGATCGGGAAGCTAAATTGTTAGAAATGACAGAAAATTTACGACTAAAATTAGACCAAGCAGGAATAGAATGTTACGACATTAGTGGTCGCCCTAAACATCTTTATGGAATCTATCGGAAGATGTACTTTAAACAGAAAGAATTTCACGAAGTATATGATATTTCTGGATTGAGAATTATTGTAGAAAAAAATGAGGATTGTTATCGAGCTTTAGCTATTGTTCACGACTCTTATCGCCCTATTCCTGGAAGATTTAAAGATTATATTGGTCTGCCAAAACCTAATCGTTATCAATCATTACATACAGGAGTAATAGGCACTACAGGTCGTCCAGTAGAAGTGCAAATTAGAACTGTGGAAATGCACCATATTGCTGAGTATGGAATAGCTGCTCATTGGAAGTATAAAGAAACTGGTTATAGTAATACTAATACTCATATTACAACTGAAGATGAAAAGTTTACTTGGCTTCGACAATTATTAGAATGGCAAAGTGACCTCAAAGATGATAAAGAATATTTGGAGACTATTAAGGGTGATTTATTCTCTGAAGATGTTTATGCATTTACACCAAAAGGTGATGTAATTTCTCTCAAACATGGCTCGACACCAATAGATTTTGCTTATCGTATTCATACAGAAGTAGGAAATCATTGTACAGGTGCTAAAGTAAATGAACGAATAGTACCTTTAGATAGTCCTTTAAAAAATGGCGATATTGTCGAAATTTTGACTCAGAAAAATGGTCATCCTAGTTTAGATTGGCTAAATTTTGTTGTTACTGGTGGTGCAAGAAATAGAATTCGTCAGTGGTTTAAACGCTCTCATCGAGAAGAAAATTTAGCTAGAGGTAGAGAATTATTAGAGAAAGAATTGGGTAAAAAAGGTTTTGAATCTTTACTCAAATCTGAGCAAATGCGACTTGTTTCTGAAAGATTTAATTATCATAATGTAGATGATTTATTGGCAGGTCTGGGTTATGGTGAAATAACTTTAAATTTAGTAGTTAATCGATTGCGAGATGCTTCTAGAGAAGTAACACAAGTTGAGCAGAATTCAGATATTTTCTCAGAAAAATATTTACACAAACCTACTCAAACTTTGCCTTCTAATAATTCTTATCCAATCGCTGGAGTTGAAGGTTTAATGTATCATTTAGCAGGTTGTTGTAATCCTATTCCAGGTGAGCCTATTATTGGAGCTGTAACTCGTATGAATGGTATTTCAATTCATCGTCAAGGTTGTTCTAATGTGGAAAGTGTACCTGGAGAAAGGCTAGTTCCTGTTAGTTGGAATAGTGATAATGAAAATCAGGGACGACCTAAAACTTATCCAGTTAGTATATCTATTGAAGTTCTAGATCGAGTGGGTGTACTGAAGGATATTTTATCTCGTTTGATGGATAATAATGTTAATGTTCAAAATGCTCAGGTTAAAACAAATCCTGGTCATCCTGCGATTATTAATCTATGTATTGAAGTGAGCGATCTCCAACAATTTGAACGAAGTTGTACTCAGATTAAAAATATGAGTGATATTTTGAATCTGCGTCGTATTAGTCAGGTGGAATAATGGATAATGGATAATGGATAATTGATAATTGATAATGGATAATTGATAATGGATAATGGATAATGGACAATGGATAATGGATAATGGATAATGGAT
>NZ_LGSU01000669.1 GCF_002260545.1 Hydrocoleum sp. CS-953
CAACTATACAATAACTATTCAACCGGATTTTATATGACTCCTGACTCCTGACTCCTAAGTACTGCTAAAATCTCACAACTGAAATATGATTGCTATATATCCAGATAATATCACATTTTGTTGCATGAAAGTATATAGCTGCCGCACTTGCTCGGCATATGTATAGCAGTCGAAGCAAAGAGCGCGGACATTTCGCGCATCCTGAAATCCTTTGACAGTTTACTATTCCCTATTCCCTATTCCCTATTCCCGACTCAAGTAGCGCTATACAATAATAACGTGCGGAAACTGCTGTAACTATTGGACAATAGATGAATAGAACATCAATGTGGATGTGGGAGGGGGCTGAAACTTTTGCAAATTAAAGCTTNGCGGAAACTGCTGTAACTATTGGACAATAGATGAATAGAACATCAATGTGGATGTGGGAGGGGGCTGAAACTTTTGCAAATTAAAGCTTTGAGGTTTAATTTGCCAGCCCTAACTATTGGACAATAGATGAATAGAACATCAATAATTGCGAAAGAGACCGATATAGCTGCCGCACTTGAAAAGCCTTTTCCTGACGGAATGCTCCGCTTTCCATGTCGGCGACAGCCGAAACGCTTTCTCAGCAGAGCAATAACTATTGTCCAATAGATGAATAGAACATCAATAATCCCGAAAGAGAGGGATATATAGCGCTGTGCTCCGGGAACAGGCACTATTGCTACAGGCAACAGGGGGAAGAAATTGCCGATAGTATAAGACTTTGAGCTGCTTGGCCCCTACTACAATTTGTAAANACAGGGGGAAGAAATTGCCGATAGTATAAGACTTTGAGCTGCTTGGCCCCTACTACAATTTGTAAATATACCAGCGCTCATTGCTATAGCTGCGGAATGGATGCTCTATCGCTACTTTTATCCAACAAAGCCTTTTCTCTCCTAACTACTGTAGGGGCAATTTCCGTGCCGGAATGCCCCTAATTACGCGTTTACGTTTGCAGAGCATTCCGAAGGAAAGTATTCCGTAGGAAATTGCCCCTACTACTATTTATAAGTATTCAAGCAAACATAATATTATTTGCTATTTTGCTATTTTAGAGTATCTATATATAAAATCATGTCCGGATAATTAGCAATAAAAAAACTTTCTCCTCTTTGTACATTAAAACTCTCTTATCTTCACTTCTGACTCCTGACTCCTAGCTATTTATTTATAACAATAACTACAACCAGACATGGTATAACAACTTCACTCACAATAAGTAAAAAACCACATCGAATAATCTTCTAATAATTCACCATTAATAGAATCTTCTACAACAGTTTCTAAATCAGCTAGTGGCAATGTAAACTTTCGATTATCTGTAGTCCGTTCCAATACAGCAAAAATTCCGTATTCCACATCTAATATATTATCTAATTTTAACAGATTAAATTGATCTGTGTAAGATGGTTGTGTCTTTTTTAGCTTTTGATATTCTTTTTTACTTCCTGGACCCATTGTATAATGTTCTTCCCATTCAAATTCTTCCATACCTGTAACTAAACAAGGAATTGTCAGATTTTGCTTCAGATATTTTAAATACTTTTTTAAATTAGTCAGATTAACTTCTAGATTTGTAGTGCCGAGAATTTCCTCCAATTTTTGTTCAAAAACTTCCCAATGAATTTGTTCTGCTTCATCTTCTTTTTCCATCCCTTGAAAAGCACCTATCCGCTGTAAAAAATCTTCAATAGGTACAGTTATCGTTAGATTTTCTCCACCATTCACTTTAGCATTTTTCGCTGATATAATAGTCTCATCAATTTCGATTGGTTTAAGGTTTCTGGTATCAGGTTGAGACTTATTTTTATTTTGTCGTTGATTAGATTTTGCCATAAAGTTGTTACCGAATAATTAAGGTTTAAAGCCTCTCCTTTAAAGGAGAAACAAGCGGTAGAGGGATGGCGAGGAGACCTCGCCATATCCAATCGACCAAGAGAAGAAAAAATTTTCCTTTAAATCAATCCTCTCTTTGAAAAGAAGAGGTAATTATTAATTATTAATTATTAATTATTAATTGTTGAACTTATCCAGGTTTATGATTAAAGAATATATAGAATAAAAAAAATTCAGTTAATCTATCTTACGAGTAAACTATGACACAAATACTAGAATCTCCAGAACCAATAGTTTATCAAGGACAGTTCGGAGATTTTACCATAACTAAAAGCGATCGCCTGGGTGTAATTATTTACCGTACTGGCTTAATGATAGCTGCCCTTAGTTTTGCATTAGGCAGTGTCCTAGTCTTATGGCAAGGTAATAATCCAACCGTTATTCAAGCACTTACGCCCCTAATTGGCTGTTTTTGTCTAGCTTTAGGCATAAGTTTGGCCACTATTCATATTTATATGGCCACCTTACACAGAATACTCCAGCTATTTTGGCTAATAGGGGCCATTACCACGGTAATCTTAGCAATTAACAGTAGTGAGTCCCTTGCCTTAATAGTTTACAACAATCCAGTCACTATTTTTGGCGTAGGTTTTACCTTTGCTGCTTTAACTGGTATTTATTTCAAAGAAGCTTTTTGCTTTAACCGTCTAGAAACTAAGTTACTCACACCTTTAGTACCCTTTTTACTCCTGTCTCATTTAGTTGGTTTTTTATCAATTGAAATGAAAGAATTTTTATTAGGAATTTGGGCTTTTCTATTTATAATTTTTGCTATCCGAAAGGCATTTCAACCAATACCTCCAGATATTGGAGATAAGAGTGTTTTTGAATATTTACATCTAAAGAGGGAACAGGAAATAGGGAATAGGGAATAGTCAAAAAGGAAAAAAAATATTCTAAATTTACATCTCATTTGAAAATACTATACCGCAAGAATGTAGGGGTGAATGAGTATTCATCCCTACTGACTTCAGCTATATATGAATGTCACTGAAAAATAACCAACTAAAGCCATTCAAAAATTACCTATTAGAGTGGCTAGAAAAATTAACTTCAACAATTCAGTTATGGATATTAATTCTAGGATTAATTATCTTTCTGATTGTGATGTGCTGCTTTAATATTTATTCATTCTTAGCAGTAAACTCTCCTATAAAAGCTGATTTATTAATAGTTGAAGGTTGGATGTCAGACTATGCAGTAAAATCGGCGATCGCAGAATTTAATCGGGGTGCTTATCAAAAATTAATTACCACAGGTACCCCCATAGGTAAGGGATTTTATCTATCAGAATATGACAACTTTGCCGAACTAACAGCCGCAACTTTGATTATTTGGGGTGTCGATCCAGAGCGAGTAGTTGCTGTACCCACTCCTCAAGTTACCAAATATCGCACTACTGCTTCTGCTACAGCAGTGAAAGAATGGCTAGAAACTTCTAATCTCAAAGTAAGCTCTATCAATATCTATTCTTTAGGACCCCACGCTCGTCGTAGCTGGATGATTTATCGGAATGTTTTTAGTCCAGATATTCAGGTAGGTGTGATTGCTCTTGAACCCAAAGGTTATAACCCTCAGAAATGGTGGCACTCTAGTGAAGGTATGCGGACTGTTATTGGGGAAGCGATNTATCATGTCTGCTTAATGTAGTGGAGTGTCAAGTTTGACGGAGCAGTAGTGGATTATTTCATCTAAAATGGTACAATAGTAGGGGCGGGTTTCAACGGAAACTTTCATGCTTACTCTAAGATTTACATAAACCCACCCCCTAGGACGGTGCGTGATATCATTGGGGGCGGGTTTATCTGACTAAATGTGAAAACTCGTTGTACGGACGTTGCACAGGCAAAAATGCGTTTTCCGTTCCGGAATGCTCCGCAAACATGTCGCGCAGCAAAACGTCCCTATGGTTAAACCCGCCCCTACAGAACCTGATTCCCTAATGCACTATTTTAGTTGAAACATTCCAGTAGGGTGCGTTAGACAGCTTACAATCACTCGCTGTCATGTATTGAAAAATCTGTCGTAACGCACCACTGAATATCTGTCACTCCACTACTAATAGATTCATATCATGTCCGGTAGCATCGGTCTTGTAAGGTAAGGGTAAGGAAGAAGGAAGAAGAAAGAAGAAAGAAGGCTTTAGTTATCTAGGACAGAAGGGTTAAAAGCACAAAACAACTTAAATTTCCCATAGATATTAACGGTTAGGTTTACACGCTCCGATACCAGCGGACATGATATAAA
>NZ_LGSU01000067.1 GCF_002260545.1 Hydrocoleum sp. CS-953
TACTCCCCTACTCCCCTACTCCCCTACTCCCTAATGCACAGTTTTGGCTATGTCAGTCTAGTAGTGGACTGTTTCATCTAAAATGGTGCATTAGAATAGCCAGCCAAAAGTTACTCTTGCTAAGAATTGCCTTGGCGAAGCCTAGCGGCAGCTATATCGCTAAAATAAGCAATTAAGCAATCTGGACTGTTTGAGCTAAAATAGCCCCATAGAATAGTCAGCAATGGAGGACAATAGTTATGGGAAGAGGTCGGAGAGCTAAACTATATCTGACGGTAGAACAGTAAAGATAACCTAGAAAAAATCGCTCGAAATGGTTATGCACCAGCTAAAAAAATTCTACACGCTCAAATTCTTGTGATGTGTAATGAAGCCGTTACAACCAACAGAAACTGGACTATAATTAGGCATTACAATTAGGGTGATTAACTGTTGAATGAAAATTGTATAAAGTAGTTGCTATTTGTAGAAAAGTGTTGTAATATTAACAGGTAATAACTTAAGATGAATTATAGGGAGTGAATGCGACTGGTTGACAGACATATTATTAACCGAACACATCAGTATTGGCGGGTGTGTGATGAGTTAGCCTTTAAATCAAAAAACTTGTACAACCTGGCTAACTATTATTGTCGTCAACATTTTTTCAAGTGCTCAAAAAGTCTAGATTTAACCAAGCTATATCACGCCACCAAAAATAGCGATGCCTACAGAGCATTACCAACTAAAGTATCAAAACAAATAATCAAATGCTTGATTGCAACTTGGCGTGGTTATTTTCAGGCTATAAAAGAATGGTCAAAACNATTACCAACTAAAGTATCAAAACAAATAATCAAATGCTTGATTGCAACTTGGCGTGGTTATTTTCAGGCTATAAAAGAATGGTCAAAACGTCCAGAGAAGTTTTTGGGTAAGCCCAAAATACCCAAATATAAGAACAAAACCAAAGGTAGAAATGTAGTTATATATTCAAAGGAATCAGTCTATAAAGCCCCTTTGAAAAATGGTATTTGTCACTTATCAATGAGTGATATCAAAATACCTGTAGTTGTGGAAACTGTAGTTGAAGTCAGTTGGGGTACCTGCCACTGGTTGCTATATAATTGAAGTAGTATATGAAAAAACATCCCAACCACGGATGGAGTCCACATATGTAGCAGGAATAGATTTAGGAATTGACCGATTAGTTGCTCTAGCTACAAACAAGCCTGGTGTCAAACCTATGCTGGTTAATGGTCAGCCACTAAAAAGTGTCAATCAACTATATAACAAACGTAAAGCCAAGTACCAAAGTCATCTCAAAGGCAACAGAAAAACCAGTCGTAAGATTGAAGCATTGAGTTATCATAGAAATCGTTTTGTCGAGAATTATCTGCATAACACCAGTAAATTAGTGCTTGGGTATTTAACCACAAATAATATTGGTACTGTAGTCATAGGAAAAAATGATAATTGGAAACAAGGTGCAGATATAGGCAAAAAAAACAACCAAAATTTTACCCAAATACCACATGATAAGAAAGCCCAAGCAAATTACTTATAAATGTCAGCTAGCAGGAATCAAGGTGATTGAAACAGAGGAAAGGTATACAAGCAAAACATCTGCCCTTGACCTTGAGGAACCAATTAAACATGAAACTTATGGGGGTAAACGAGTCAAACGTGGTTTATTTTTGAGTGGAACTGGTATAGTCATTAATGCCGATGTTAATGGCAGTCTTCAAATATAAGACAAGAAATTCCCAGAGGCATTTACTGCCGTTTGCGTAGCATTCCGGAGGATGGGAATAGTGAGCTGCGCCGAGAGCGCCAGTATTGGTTAATCCAATATCAAGATAAAACCTGTCACGATTTTCTACAGTTT
>NZ_LGSU01000670.1 GCF_002260545.1 Hydrocoleum sp. CS-953
AATTAGATATTTTTGTCATAACCAGGAAGAGAAAAATATCTAAATTCCTGCCAGGTTTATCAATTATTTGTTGATTTACCATTATTTCTCCTGCTCTAATCAAAACCTGAGCTTTTTGTCGAGAAGTACATAAATTTTGTTCTACTAATCAAACATCTAATCTTTGTTTAGACACAAATTTTACTTATTAACTATAGCAATCCCAAATAGGTTGTGATAAGTTTTATAATAGCCAATTTCAACTGAAAGCTTTGAAAATTATGACTCCTGACTCCTGTAGGGGCGATTTCCGTTTGTCATGCTCCGCATTTCCTGACGGAATGCTCCGCAAACATGTCGACGACAGCCGAAGTGCGTTTGCGTTTAGCGTTAGCTAAACGCAAATCGCCCCTACCACCAAAATATTACAACTACAATAGGATTGCTATAGCTATCAGCTTTTAGTATTTCCGCTTAATTAATGTCAAAAAAATCAAAAGATATTGAGTTTTGAAAAAACTGTAGGGATTTGGTTTCCAAACTCCATTTTGGAACTTGGTAATGAATAATTATTAATTATTCATTATTAATTATTCATTAAACTATTAGCTTTTTGAGTTGTTAAAATCCGCTTCATTAATGTAAAAAAAATCAAAACAATTAAACTGATTACTGAGTTATAAAAAAAACTGTAGGGATTTGAAAATCAAATCCCATTTTTACGCTTGGTAATGAATAATTATCAATTATTAATTATTAATTAATTAAATATCCTTTTCAGCCAACTCACTAATTAAATGATCGAAAGGTTCCGCCAAAAAAGCACCAGTTGGAATACCAGCTGCCTCTACCTCAGACTTAACCAGTTCTTTCATAATACCAATACCTATCACAGTAGGTCCAATAGGTACTCCTAAAGAATTATAAGTTTCCCGAAGCCCCTGTAACACACGCTCATCCAAAACGTCTGTATTACCTGCTACCAAAGCATAAGTAGCATAGCGCAGATAATAATCCATATCCCGCAAACAAGCTGCATAACGACGAGTTGTATAAGCATTTCCACTGGGACGGATTAATTCTGGCTGTTCTGCAAACAAAGTAACCGCAGCTTGTTTAACCAAACTAGCAGCCTGAGAATTAATTACTGTAGCAGCTTGTACTCGTGCAGTACCAGTTTCAAAATAAGACTTTAATCGCTCAACCCCATCCCGATCTAAATAACGACCCTTAGCATCGTAATTTTCTATTAAGCTAGTTACAGTGTCCCGCATAAAATCAATCTCCCAACAATTTCTTAAACTTTCTATAATAGCCTACTATAAATTGAAACCCAGCAGAATCATAAGAGTAGGTCTTAGAAATATCGTAACATTCGATACAAAAACTCAACAATTTTAATTCTTATTATTAGCCAGATGTATTCTTATTAGACTAACCACAAATCTAATCAAAGCGCTCAAGTCGCTTAAATGGTTAGTCCAGCCCACTTTTTTTAAAGTAAACGTTATTTAAGTCATAACACCTTGGGATGCACGGCCAGTTCCAAGCTCTGTTGTTCGGCATTAAACAGGTAAAGAGATTTGAAAAACCAGTGTGTCGAGCTGAAAAAGCCAAAATAACTGGGCGAGGCCAACTTTACGCATTTTGTGCAGAATGGACGCAACAATGTCCAAATTTTTGCCTAATCTTATGTTTTGAGGTCAATTAATTGACCTCAAAAATATCTTATTTCTGTAGGAAATAGAGACAATTACTCGTTGTAAGCACACTTTTTCTAAGAGCTAACTGCGTTCGGTTTTACCGCCCTGCTTGTTTTCAACACTTGGTTGAAGCCATAGAAACTTTACATGAAATGTTATTACAAAATCAGTTTGAAATGTTGTGACGTTTTGTTCAAGTTTTCTGGAGCAGTAGCAGCAGTTATTAAGGCTGTTAAGAAAATCAAAATTTAAAATTTAGGAGCTAATAATGGCACAAACCGCTCAAGATGTGTTGAACTGGATTAATAATGATGACATTCAAGTTATTGATTTGAAATTCATCGACCTACCTGGTATTTGGCAACATTTAACAGTTCACAAAAGCCAAATTGATGAAAGTTCTTTCACAGATGGAGTTGCCTTCGATGGTTCCAGTATTCGTGGTTGGAAAAATATTAACGAGTCAGACATGATGATGGTACTCGACCCAACTACTGCTTGGATTGACCCTTTTATGGCAGAACCCACATTAAGTATAACTTGTAGTATTAAAGAACCTCGAACTGGTGAGTGGTATAGTCGTTGTCCTAGAGTTATTGCTCAGAAGGCAGTTGATTATTTAAAAAGCACAGGTATTGGAGATACAGCATTCTTTGGTCCTGAAGCTGAATTTTTTGTATTTGAGGATGCTCGTTTCGACCAAACAGAAAACAAAGGATACTACTATGTTGATAGTATAGAGGGTCGTTGGAACTCTGGTAGAGAAGAAGAAGGAGGTAACAAAGCTTATAAACCAGGTTACAAACAAGGTTACTTTCCTGTATCTCCCACCGATACCATGCAAGACCTACGGACAGAAATGCTGTTAACTATGGCTAAGTGTGGGGTTCCCATTGAGAAGCATCACCACGAAGTAGCTACTGGTGGTCAAAATGAATTAGGTTTCCGCTTTGGTAAATTAATCGAAGCTGCCGATAACTTGATGATTTATAAGTATGTCATCAAGAATGTGGGCAAAAAGTATGGCAAGACTATCACTTTTATGCCTAAACCAGTATTTAATGATAATGGTTCTGGGATGCACTGTCACCAGTCAATATGGAAAGACGGACAGCCTTTATTCTGGGGTGATGGTTATGCTAACTTGAGCAAGATGGCTCTTAATTATATTGGTGGTATCCTCAAGCACGCTCCAGCAATATTAGCTTTTTCTAATCCTTCTACTAATTCTTATAAGCGATTAGTTCCTGGTTTTGAAGCTCCGGTAAACTTAGCTTATTCTCAAGGAAACCGTTCTGCTTCTGTTCGGATTCCTTTAAGTGGTACTAATCCTAAAGCAAAACGACTAGAGTTCCGTTGTCCTGATGCTAGTTGTAACCCATATCTGGCTTTTGCGGCAATGCTTTGTGCTGGTATTGATGGGATTAAGAATGAAATTGACCCTGGTGCATCTTTGGATGTGGATATTTATGACCTCTCTCCTGAAGAGTTGAGTAAGATTCCTTCTACTCCTGGTTCCCTGGAGGGTGCTTTAGAAGCTTTGGAAAAAGACCATGAGTTTTTAACTACTGGCGGAGTATTTACAGAGGATTTGATTCAAACTTGGATTGAGTACAAATTAGACAATGAGGTTAACCCTATGCGTCTACGTCCTCATCCTTATGAGTTCTCTCTTTACTATGANAAATTGACCCTGGTGCATCTTTGGATGTGGATATTTATGACCTCTCTCCTGAAGAGTTGAGTAAGATTCCTTCTACTCCTGGTTCCCTGGAGGGTGCTTTAGAAGCTTTGGAAAAAGACCATGAGTTTTTAACTACTGGCGGAGTATTTACAGAGGATTTGATTCAAACTTGGATTGAGTACAAATTAGACAATGAGGTTAACCCTATGCGTCTACGTCCTCATCCTTATGAGTTCTCTCTTTACTATGATTGCTAAAAAATAGTAATTTCATTTTATTAGCCTTCCCAAGCGAAGGCTATTTTTTTTGCCTTTTGAGAATCGACAAACTAATTAGGGTTTGCTGAAAAAGTCTTATGAGTAAGGGTAGGAGTCAGGATACAGGAGTAAACCCACCCCTAACCCCTCCCAGGAGGGTAATTCAGGAGGAATGGGGAATTTAGAGGAGGCAAGAGTCAGAATTATCCCTTGATTTTTCAGCCAATAGTAAACCCTTTCATCCTAACTTTTTGCAGCTCTAGAGAACGAAAACCTTGTACTTTTTCCAGACCTAAAATTGCTAAAACCTTTATCCGTCAATACTTTTATATTTAATCAGCAATCACTAATTATAGCAGAAATATGAGTAAAACAACAAAAAAGATGGGATGTCAACAAGTATTACTTCATCCCTGTAAAAATCTACTCGCAATACTAGAATACTTATGTGGCGAGGCTAATAAAATATTCAATTATTCTGTTTATTACCGAAATATTCTGGTTTAAAGCCTCCCCTTTTAAGGAGATAATAAATAAAAATTTTCCTGTTC
>NZ_LGSU01000671.1 GCF_002260545.1 Hydrocoleum sp. CS-953
GTTCTAATAAATCTTGTAAAGTATCAAAAACTCTCAAAAATAAAGATTCTAATTTATCATCTACTTTAACAACGACAGTTTCTTGCAGAATTTTAAAACTATCTTCTAATCTATGAGCAATGTATCGTATACTATTAATCCCTAACATAGCAGCTCCACCTTTAACAGAATGAGCTGCTCTAAATAATTCACTTAACAGTTCTGGATCTTCTATAGTGACTTGCAAATTTAATAATCCTTGCTCTATAGTATTGAGGTGATCTTTTGCCTCCTCAATAAAATAGCTCATAATTTTTTGTGTTTGTTCAGTTTGCATATTTTTTATAGTTCTCAAGTCAACAGATTTTTTTTTGACTATTGATTATGCTTGGCATAACTATCAAAAAAAACTGCTGATAATTTCCTAAAAATTTCTACTTTATTACTCCGCTGGATCTACCCGGAAACGCTCTACTGAAGTTAATAGATCCCGAGCAACACCCACTAAATTCTGGAGGGAACTATAAACTCGTTGAGATTCTTGAGAAGTTTCTTGAGCTGTCATTTCTACTGCCTGCATTACTTTCGATACTGACTGTGCTACTTCATTTTGTTCTACTGTATCTGCAGCAATAGAACGTACTAATACATCAATTCTTGTTGTCACTTGAACAATATCTTCCAGAGATTGCTTTGCCTCTTCTGCTAACCCTGTTCCATTAATAACGTGCTGAGTTGCGTCTTCCATCCCCTTCATTACTCCATTTGTCTCAGTTTGGATTTGCATCACTGTATGTTCAATGTTCTTAGATTCTTTAGCTGACCTGTCCGCCAACTGTCTGACCTCATCTGCCACTACTGCAAATCCTTTACCCGCTTCTCCCGCTCTAGCTGCTTCAATACTGGCATTTAATGCCAACAAGTTTGTGCGAGCGGCAATACCAGAAATTGAACCTACGATTTTTTGGATTTCCTGGGTAAATTCTGATAAACGTTTCACTCTTCGAGTTGCATCTGCCACACCTTCTCTGATTTGGAGAATACCAGCTACAGTACGGTCTACTGTTTCCCCTCCTTTTAATGCTAAAGCTGCTGCTGAACGAGCTACATCTTCTGTTTCGCGAG
Organism: Hydrocoleum sp. CS-953; assembly: GCF_002260545.1. Taxonomy (GTDB): domain Bacteria; phylum Cyanobacteriota; class Cyanobacteriia; order Cyanobacteriales; family Microcoleaceae; genus Trichodesmium. The sequence continues at coordinate 1,105 of NZ_LGSU01000671.1, forward strand.
CATTTTCAGCTACCCGTTGAATAGCATCAGTCATCACTTGTACAGATTGTAGAGTCGCTGCCAATTCTTCTGCTTGTCGCAAGGCGTCTGTAGATAAACCTTGAGCAAAGGTAGCACTATCCATCGAACCCCTACTTACCCTTTGAGCAGCTTCTTTAACCTGATGCACAATTTCCCGCAAATTTTGAATAATCAAGTTAAATGAATCTGCGACTGCTCCTAAAACATTTGCTGTAACTTCCGCACTCACAGTCAAATCTCCACGAGCAGCTCCTTCTACATCATCTAGTAAACGAATTACTTGTCGCTGTAAATCTTCTTTTGCTTGCTCATTTTCTTCTGCTTTTCTTTGAGCATCCGTGTAAGTTGCTTGGATGACTTTAGCCATATGATTAAATTTGGCAGCCAGCTTACCAAATTCATCCTCTGAATACACTGTTGCTGTGGCTTTTAAGTTACCATCACAAATGATATCAAATTGAGTATTTAAATCTTTGTTTGCTCTTTCTATTTGGTTGGTCGTGATCCTGCCAAGACCATAAGCAGTTAAAAAGCTACTTACTCCTGCTATACCTGTCATTATCCAACCAGTGCTACGCAAATCAGAAATTACTTCTGTTTTTTGCTCTTGCAAGGCTCTGTAAGAAACTATATTACTGACAAAAGCTACTGCTATTAAGGATGCTAACCCTGTTCCTATAGCTGTGTATAGTTGTTTTGTATATAGGGAAGCATTNCTGCCAAGACCATAAGCAGTTAAAAAGCTACTTACTCCTGCTATACCTGTCATTATCCAACCAGTGCTACGCAAATCAGAAATTACTTCTGTTTTTTGCTCTTGCAAGGCTCTGTAAGAAACTATATTACTGACAAAAGCTACTGCTATTAAGGATGCTAACCCTGTTCCTATAGCTGTGTATAGTTGTTTTGTATATAGGGAAGCATTTTCCCAAAACGCTAACCCACCTTGTTCAACCATTACATTTGTGTCTACTTCTTCTCCTTTGATTTTGCTAAATGTTGGCAGTTGATGATCTATTGGTATAGCTTCTTCATTATCAATCGCACTAGGATCGGTTCTACTATCAAACAAAGCTCCTGTTGTGGCTCCGACAACCATTCCTGTGTCCATTGTTTCTAAATTTGGCGCTACTGCCCCCATCTCAGGAGTAGTCATATCTGTTGGCATTTCTATTCCATCAGTCAGGGAACCATAGTCCTCAAAATTACCAAATTCATCATCTTCTAGAAAACCATTGGCTTTTTTATCTATATTTCCTTCTTCATCTAGATGAAAAGCTTGACTGAATGCTGCTTCGTCAAATTCATTCATCTCAAAACTATCTAGTTCTTCCCCTACTCCTTTACTTGTCTCTTCTGTTTTCTGCCATTCATTATATAATTCATCTCCTATTTCACCTAACTCATTTTCTGTTTCTTCCCACTTGAAGCTATTGTTATTTTCCATCAATAAAGTAGCTTCATCTACATCGGAAAAATTACGGTTAAGATTTTCATTTTCTGTTGCTGGCTCTTTGGCTAGTGATGGTCTATTATTTTCTCTTATATTATTTGCTTCTCCAGTAATCATTTNCATTCATTATATAATTCATCTCCTATTTCACCTAACTCATTTTCTGTTTCTTCCCACTTGAAGCTATTGTTATTTTCCATCAATAAAGTAGCTTCATCTACATCGGAAAAATTACGGTTAAGATTTTCATTTTCTGTTGCTGGCTCTTTGGCTAGTGATGGTCTATTATTTTCTCTTATATTATTTGCTTCTCCAGTAATCATTTCTCCAGAACTTTCTAAGATTTCATCTATTACGTTCTCAAAATCTACTGACTCTAAGTCTAACTCTTCTATTCCAGAATCTTGGTCTATATTTGGAGTGATTTTATTATTTTTTATGTCTTCATATTCTAATGTTTGATTTTCAGATATTTCTTCTTCTTTTAACAATTCTTCTTGTTGTTTTTTCCAGATTTCATCCAGGTCTGCAGTTAAACTAAAATCAGATATTTCTTCCTCAGATATTTCTTCTATACTTCCACTATTTTNCTTCATATTCTAATGTTTGATTTTCAGATATTTCTTCTTCTTTTAACAATTCTTCTTGTTGTTTTTTCCAGATTTCATCCAGGTCTGCAGTTAAACTAAAATCAGATATTTCTTCCTCAGATATTTCTTCTATACTTCCACTATTTTTACCATTTAAAACTGCATCATCTAGGGATTTTTGCTTTGTTCCATTTGGGGATATTTTACCATTTTCTATTGGCAACTGACTTCTTATTTCTTGGTTATCTGTACCTAAACTCTCTTCAAATTGTGTGAAATCAGGCAAATCTTCTAAATACTCTGAATCTTCATGTTGATGGTTATGGGAACTACCATTTGTAGTGAAAGGATTATGATCTTCATCTGTTAATTCTAAATCATCTATATCTTCTAGCTCTAATTTCCCAAAATCAAAATTTCCTGCGGAGTTTTCTGCTGTTAATTCTAGACTATTTTCATCAAGGATTAGTTCTGGATCTGTGATATTTTCTAGGTCTTTTGTATCTAATTCTAGACTATTTTCATCAANTTTTCATCAAGGATTAGTTCTGGATCTGTGATATTTTCTAGGTCTTTTGTATCTAATTCTAGACTATTTTCATCAAGGATTAGTTCTGGGTCTGTGATATTTTCCAGGTCTTTTGTATCTAATTCTAGACTATTTTCATTGAGGATTAGTTCTGGGTCTGTGATATTTTCCAGGTCTTTTGTATCTAATTCTAGACTATTTTGATCTGCTATCGCTTCCAAGTCACTAGAAACTTGTCCTTCTATAGATTCTTCATTCTGATAGTCATCAAAGTTAATACCTTCCAGCATTTCTTCAGACTCACTCAAGCTAGCTGGATAATCTGTAATAAATTGCTCACTATCGCTGATACCTTGTTGAGCATAGTTCAGCAGTTCTGGATCGTCACTGAGGTCTAAAACTAACTGATATTGTTCTTTAGCTACATCATACTGATGAAGTCCATAACAATATATATGACCACAAAGCAGACGAGAAC
>NZ_LGSU01000672.1 GCF_002260545.1 Hydrocoleum sp. CS-953
ATTACCGAAAAATCAAGGTATAAAGCCTTCGATTTCAAGAGAAAAAAGTGATCTTGAATTTCCTTATCTTCAATTCCGTAGCGGTTTTAACCAGAGGTAATTATCAATTATCTATTATCAATTATCAATTAATGAAATGTTCCCTATCTCCTTTTTATATTTCCTTTGCCAATAATCTCTAAGGATAGCTATATTCAAGTTTTTTTCAACTTTTAAGTTGATCATAAAGACAAGAATACCTAAATTTTTGAATCCCTTATTAAAGCAAACTTCTTACCGATTATCTTAGGATTATTTTGCTTCTTTGTTCATCATATTTTCAACAAAATTAGTATAGACTTCCCCACCAATAAATTCTGGTGTCTCTAGAATTCTTTGATGAAAACCTATAGTAGTCGGAACTCCTGTAACAGCACATTCTCTCAAAGCACGTTTCATTCTCTGAATAGCAGTAGGACGGTCGTGTCCCCAGACTATTAATTTACCAATCAAGGAATCATAATAGGGTGGAATCTCGTAATCTGTATAAACATGAGAGTCCATCCTGACTCCAGGCCCTCCTGGTGGTAGATATCCACTAATACGACCTGGATTGGGACGAAAATTGTGGTCTGGGTCTTCGGCGTTAATCCGACATTCTATGGCATGACCATTAAAGTTTATCTGTTTTTGATTTAGTGGTAATTTCTCTCCTTGGGCAATTTTAATTTGTTCGGCAATTAAATCAAGTCCTGTAATTACTTCTGTGACTGGATGTTCTACTTGAATTCTAGTATTCATCTCCATAAAGTAGAATTGACCAGACTGGTCTAGGAGAAATTCCACCGTACCAGCACCAATATAGTTGATAGACTTGGCTGCCTTAACCGCTGCTTCGCCCATTTTTTGTCGAAGTTTAGGATTTAATGCTGGACTTGGAGCTTCTTCGAGTAGCTTTTGATGGCGNATTACTTCTGTGACTGGATGTTCTACTTGAATTCTAGTATTCATCTCCATAAAGTAGAATTGACCAGACTGGTCTAGGAGAAATTCCACCGTACCAGCACCAATATAGTTGATAGACTTGGCTGCCTTAACCGCTGCTTCGCCCATTTTTTGTCGAAGTTTAGGATTTAATGCTGGACTTGGAGCTTCTTCGAGTAGCTTTTGATGGCGACGCTGAATTGAACAGTCTCTTTCTCCTAGGTGAATTACATTTCCGTAACTATCAGCTAAGATTTGAAATTCAATGTGACGGGGGCGTTCAATGAATTTCTCTATGTAAACTCCAGGGTTGCCAAAAGCTGCTTCTGCTTCTCCTTGGGCAGCTTGAAATAATTTTGTCAGTTCCTCAGCTTGGCGAACCAGTCTCATACCTCGTCCCCCACCTCCAGCAGTAGCTTTAATCATTAGAGGAAAGCCGATTTTTTCGGCGATCGCTACTACTTCTTTTTCATCTGTTAAAATACCGTCACTTCCAGGAACTGTAGGAACTCCGGCTTTTTGCATGGTTTCTTTGGCTGTAGATTTGTCCCCCATTGCCCGCATTCCCTCTGGTGATGGGCCTATAAAAGCAATGTCGTGGTCAGCACAGATTTCTGCAAATCGGGCATTTTCCGCCAGAAAGCCATAACCTGGATGGATGGCAGATGCATCACGAGTTAAGGCAGCGGAGATAATGTTGGGGATATTGAGGTAGCTTTTGCTGCTGGTAGGTTCACCAATACAAACTGCTTCGTCTGCCATTTGTACATGGAGGGCGTGGCGGTCTATGGTTGAATGGACGGCTATGGTAGATAAGCCCATTTCTTCGCAGGTGCGGAGAATGCGTAGGGCTATTTCGCCTCGGTTGGCTATTAGGATTTTAGAGAACCGCATATCAGTTATCAGTTATCAGTTATCAGTTATCAGTTATCAGTATCTCTGGTTAAAGTCAGAGGGTTGAAATACCAAAGTTTATTTTTTTTATCCCTGGGAAAGGGAAGGCTATTGACCTTATTTTTGGGTCAGAAGCTAGTACGGGTGAATGGCTGGCTATTCACCCCTACATTCTTACTATGATTAAAGAGGACTGCTATATCAACAAAGATTTGAGAAAATTTATTGTAGACATTCCAGAATTTTATGTTATTATTGTATATTGTTAGCTAAAATTCTAATATTTTATAGAAGTTTAGTTGACATAATGCTAACTAAAGCGGGTGTGGCGGAATTGGTATACGCGCACGCTTGAGGTGCGTGTGGCTTTGCCTTGCGAGTTCGAGTCTCGCCATCCGCATAAGAGAATAGTCAGGGGTTATTAGTTTAACCTCTGATTTTCTCTTTTTTGGACTAAGGAATTAAGATTAGATATGGAGAGTCAAAACTGTAGCGCTATAGTTTATTTGGTGTTTTGTTTCGGAAACTGTCTAGAAATCTTTTACTTGGGTAAGGACGATGCTAATAATTTCTGAATGGTCAAATAATCAGAAATTATTTGGCACAGAAACTATAGCGCTATAGTTTATTTAATGTTCAACGTGGCAAAATACAAGGTACTGTTTGACTTGGGTGGGTATATTTCCTAAGACTTAGAGGATGAGCGAAATAGTAATTTCATAAATATAATTTTGATATTCTATTACTGTTTTGACATCTATAACTTTGCCAGAGAAACTATAGTTGTAGAGATTATTAGTAATTAAGGGAGGAAAATACAAGGATATATATTGAGTTACCTTCAGGTGATACTGATAATTTCTGAATGGTCAAATAATCAGAAATTATTTGGCACAGAAACTATAGCGCTATAGTTTATTTAATGTTCAACGTGGGAAAATACAAGGTACTGTTTGACTTGGGAATGATCTGCACTACACAATGAAGTGTGGAATGTGAGATTTTCTTACTCTACAGGCCGCTACAATTAATAGAAGTAGGTAAGTTAATGAATAAAGCTGAGTTAGATGGTTTCATCGAAAATATGTTTTATGGAAAACACAAGAAAATTAAGATAAGTGTATTTAAGTAAAATTATTTATCAAATTTGGATGTAATTGTATAGTCTGACTTTAAAATGGATAGCTATAAGCAAGTAATCTGAAATACATCAATTTTTGTTTATCCATAAATAGGTTTAGTTTGAACTCTAATAATAAAATTTTTGTAGCTAGAACTAAACCTTTACTTTAATAGTTGTATAAGCGTGGAACAACATCTGTATACTAGCTATTAACGGTATAAAATGTGATTCTACTCCCTGAGACACTCCGCACACTTGTAGGGAAAAAAGTAGCGAGGCTGCTATGAGGGGCAATCTAGAAATTATTGCAGTTTTCAGTGGTCTTGAAAGTGTGGCGCACTTGGTACGCAAGAGCTAGTCAAATAACTACCGTGTCTGCTTTTTAGCCATTTACATAAATTCACTTAAATGTCTCATGTTGTGCAATATTTTATTGGACACGCTCGGAAAAAGAACAGTGGCTGAAATGCTTACGCAGCAAGACCTTTATTTCTATATTGCCCCTGGTGACAGCTTCGCTACTTTTGCCCCAAATAGTAATTTCATAAATATAATTTTGATATTCTATTACTATTTTTACATCTATAACTCTGCCAGAGAAACTATAGTGTTAGAGATTATTAGTAATTAAGGGAGAAAAATACAAGGATATCTATTGAGTGAGTTGCATCTGATGTTAGATACTGATAATTTTTGAATGGTCAAATAATCAGAAAATATTTGGCGGGTAAACTATAGCGCTATAGTTTATTTAATGTTCAACGTGGCAAAATACAAGGTACTGTTTGACTTGGGTGGGTATATTTCCTAAGACTCAGAGGATGCTCGAAATACTAATTTCATAAATATAATTGTGATATTCTATTACTATTTTTACATCTATAACTTTGCCAGAGAAACTATAGTGCTAGAGATTATTAGTAATTAAGGGAGGAAAATACAAGGATATCTATTGAGTTACCTTCAGGTGATACTGATAATTTTTGAATGGTCAAATAATCAGAAATTATTTGGCACAGAAACTATAGCGCTATAGTTTATTTACTGTTCAAGGGAACAAAATACAAGGAGGTGTTTTGCTGAGGTGGTTATATTTCCTAAGACTCAGAGGATGATTGAAATAGTAATTTCATAAATATAATTGTGATATTCTATTACTATTTTTACATCTATAACTTTGCCAGAGAAACTATAGT
>NZ_LGSU01000673.1 GCF_002260545.1 Hydrocoleum sp. CS-953
AGATGGGGAGATGGGGTGTATTAGATATCTGCCACTCATCCCATCATCAAATCAATTATTACCCATTTTTTATCAATTAATTCTCCCTCTAACCTATTGATTGGAGATACGCTTAGGGCTTCTATAAGGGTGATTAACTGTTAAACTTAAACGGTAGAAAATAGTTGTAAAATTTACACTCATTGTTGTAATATTAAACAGGTAACAACTAAAATCTGAAAAATTGAAAGTGAATGCGACTTGTTGACAGGCATATTATTAACCGAACACATAACTTTTGGCGGGGGTGTGATCAGTTAGCCTTTAAATCAAAAAACTTGTACAACTTGGCTAATTATTATTGTCGTCAGCATTTTTTCAAGTGTGGAAAAAGTCTAGATTTAACCAAGCTATACCATGCTACCAAAGATAGCGATGCCTATAGAGCATTACCAACGAAAGTATCAAAACAAATAATAAAATGCTTGGTTGCAACTTGGCGTGGTTATTTTCAGGCTATAAAAGAATGGTCAAAACGTCCAGAGAAGTTTTTGGGGAAGCCCAAAATACCCAAATATAAGGACAAAACCAAAGGCAGAAATGTAGTTATCTATTCAAAGGAATCAGTCTATAAAGCTCCTCTAAAAGATGGTATTTGTCACTTATCTATGAGTGATATCAAAATACCTGTAGTTGTGGAAACTGTAATCGAAGTCAGGATAGTACCTGCTACGAGCTGCTATATAATTGAAGTAGTCTATGAAAAAACTCTTCAGCCACAAATAAACTCAAGATATGTAGCGGGGATTGACTTAGGGATTGACAGATTAGTTGCTCTATCTACAAACAAGCCTGGTGTGAAACCTATGCTGATTAACGGGAAGCCACTAAAAAGTGTCAATCAACTATATAACAAGCGTAAAGCTAAGTACCAAAGTCACCTCAAAGGCAACAGAAAAACTAGCCGTAAGATTGAGGCGTTAACTTATCACCGAAATCGTTTTGTGGAGAATTATCTGCATAACACCAGTAAATTAGTGGTTGAGTATTTAACCACAAATAATATTGGTACTGTAGTCATAGGAAAAAATGATAACTGGAAACAATCTGCAAATATAGGCAAAAAAAACAACCAAAATTTCACCCAAATACCACATGATAAGTTAATCAAGCAAATTACTTATAAATGTCAGCTAGCAGGAATCAAGGTGATTGAAACAGAGGAAAGCTATACAAGCAAAACATCTGCCGTTGACCTAGAGCAACCAATTAAACATGAAACTTATAGGGGTAAACGAGTCAAACGTGGTTTATTCAGGAGTGGAATTGGTATAGTCATTAATGCCGATATTAATGGCTCTCTTCAAATAATTAGAAAGAAATTCCCAGAGGCATTTACTGCCGAGGGAATAGTGAGCTGTGCCGTACAGCCAATATTGGTTAATCCAATATCAAGATAAAAGCTGTCACGATTTTCTACAGTTTTTTTCGTNAATAGTGAGCTGTGCCGTACAGCCAATATTGGTTAATCCAATATCAAGATAAAAGCTGTCACGATTTTCTACAGTTTTTTTCGTACGGTAGTCTTGGTCATTTGTCAAAAAAATTAGATACGTTTGCCCTGGGAGTTTTATACTAAAATTGTTTTTAGGAAAAATGAATATCATAAAAGAATATTTTTGTCAAAAAATCTTCTAAGTTCAATATTTAGAGTCAGTCTTTATAACAACAATTTGCCTAATCGTCAATTGTCAGCTATGATCTTTATCAACAGGGCAGCCAATTGCAACAAAAATTAGGCACTGATGGATCAAGTAGATATAGGCAATAAACGCAGTATAAAAGCATCAGATACTCAAGGTTCAGCTTCAGACGAGCCTAGTAGCCTTATGATTGTGCAGCTAAATAACAACTTGCAATCTAGTTCACCCATTAACTATCAGGGGGGTGACACTAGCTGAACAGACCCGCAGCCACATAAGGGTCTCTAGACTGCAAGGATATCACCAGCATCACCCTATTAATTTGGTAAATATAACAACTGGTAATTAGTCATTGGGTGACAATATTTATAACCCAAGACTCATCATTATTCACATCAGCAATCTAGGACATCCCAGATTAGGGCTGCGCCGATAGGCTTTGTTTAGCATCAACAAAACATAATTTATTTTGAAAGTTTAAGTCAAAATAGAATCCTTGGAACTTAATTTTTTGCAGTTCAGAGGAAATGAAATATATCCACACAAATCAGAGAAATTAACAGATTTATTTTATGAATGTCAGTGAGCTTTTAAGCGCGAATGAATTATTAGTTAGACACTCCAAAGGAGAAAGAAATTTTCAGGGAGTAAACCTCATTGCAGTTAATTTAGGTGAAGCCAACCTCAATCGTAGTAATTTAAGTCATGCTAGTTTTAAAGATTCCTACTTAGCTAAAACCAAACTAATTGGAGCTAATTTGAATGGTGCAGATTTTAGTTATGCTAATCTTTCCCAAGCTAAGTTAATTGAAGCTAATTTGAGTGCTGCTAGCTTTACTAAAACCACACTTATTGAAGCCGATTTAAGTGGAGTAATTTTGAGTGGGGCAATTTTCTCAGAAGCAGATTTAACAAGAACTATTCTAATCGGTACCAGCATGGTTGAAACTTGTTTACTAAATTGCTCAATATTGACTAAAGCTAATTTAACAGGAGCTACTCTCAGTCGTGCTATTCTTAGTGGTGCTGACTTAACACAGGCAACTTTGAATCGGGCAATTATGAGTGAAGCAGACCTAAGTGGGACTTTGCTAAATCAGAGTAGTTTAATTCGAGCCTATCTACAACGGGGTAATCTCAGTGGTGCAAAACTAATCAAGGCAGATTTAACAGAAGCAACTTTAGTAGAGGCAAACCTTTGTGCTGCCGACTTAACTGGAGCAGACTTGCAAGGAGCAAACCTTAGTAATGCCAATCTGAGTGGGTCAAATTTGATGGGAGCTAATCTACAGGGAGCTAATCTTAGGAATACTAATCTTAATGGTGTTGTTCTCCAACAGGCCAACCTGGGAGTTGCTGACTTAAGTAAGACTAACTTACGAGGAGCTAATTTGAAAGATGCCAATCTCTCAGGAGCAAATTTATTAGAAGCTGACTTGCGGGGCGCTAACTTACAAAAAGCTAATCTTTATGGTGCAGGTTTATTGCTGGTATCTCTCAAAGGAGCAGATTTAAAAGAAGCCTGTTTGTGTCATGCTAACTTAATTGGGTCTAGTTTAAATCTTTCTAGTCTTCAGGATGTTTGCCTCAAAGGAGCAATTATGCCCAATGGTTCAACTCATGAATAGAGTTATACTTATTTAATAAATGTTTGCTACAAATATTTACAACTTCCGCAGGAGTTAGGAGTCATTTCAGTTACTCTCCTAGGGTCTGAACTCCGTTTTTTCGTATAGGGAATGCTCCGCTTTCCATGTCGGCGACAGCCGAAAACAGTTAACAGTACCTCCTACTGAATTAGGAGATTTGAAATACTGAATTTTCTTTTTTTACCCCCTTTGAAGGGGAGAGGTAAAAACTTATTTTCGGGTAAATCTCTCTTTTTAGTCAAAGAGATATCATTCAGCAAGTCCTTCAATTACTCTTAACTATTTTTAACATTCTTTTTTTACACTTGGTATTAGGTATTAGAATAATTTCTAGAACTAATACCAATTCACTTTAAAGATGTCACAAATAGTTTGAAACTTTAGGTCTGAAATAATTTCCTGAAATTACTGTAACATCAAAGTTTTAAGCCTACAAAATCTTAATGCATGACTTTTGTACGGGTGAAGAGCGAATCACCCCTACTGACTTTTATAGCAGTTTTTATGTTTTTTAGAGTACAGAGATTTGGGTTTAAAGGAAGAAGGCTCATATTATCTAGGAGAGAAAGAAGAAGTAATGCAAGTCATGAAGTGAAAACCGCTATAACTTCCATGAAACGTTATAACTAAAGCTAGTTTGCCCCAAAAGCTAGATTTCAACAAAGTGGTTAATTATTAACCAGGGTCTACTGAAAAAGTATTATGGGTAAGGGTCGCTAACACCTAATCTGGGATATGCGAAAACTTTTACCGAATTATTAATTAGAGTTGTTGGGAAATAACTTAGATTACAAAAAAAATAAAATGAAAACAGATATATTTAGTTAGTGATTTTATTATTTATGC
>NZ_LGSU01000674.1 GCF_002260545.1 Hydrocoleum sp. CS-953
GACTATCGCAAGTGCTAGTGCTGACGAAACAGTGAAGTTGTGGAACCTTGAAGGGAAGGAGTTGCAGACTCTCAAAGGGCATGAGAATAAGGTCTTTGGTGTAGCATTTAGTCCTGATGGAGAGACTATTGCCACTGCTAGTGCTGACGATACAGTGAAGTTGTGGAACCTTGAAGGGAAATTATTGCAGACTCTCAAAGGGCATGAGAATACGGTCTATGGTGTAGCATTTAGTCCGGATGGAGAGACTATTGCCACTGCAAGTTGGGACGAAACAGTGAAATTGTGGAACCTTGAGGGGAAGGAGTTGCAGACTCTCAAAGGGCATAAGAATTTGGTCAGAGGTGTAGCATTTAGTCCGGGTGGAGAGACTATTGCCACTGCTAGTCGTGACACAACAGTGAAGTTGTGGAACCTTCAGGGGAAATTATTGCAGACTCTCAAAGGGCATAAGAATTCGGTCAGAGGTGTAGNTAGTCGTGACACAACAGTGAAGTTGTGGAACCTTCAGGGGAAATTATTGCAGACTCTCAAAGGGCATAAGAATTCGGTCAGAGGTGTAGCATTTAGTCCGGATGGAGAGACTATTGCCACTGCAAGTTGGGACAAAACAGTGAAATTGTGGAACCTTCAGGGGAAATTATTGCAGACTCTCAAAGGGCATGAGGATATAGTCAATGGTGTAGCATTTAGTCCGGATGGAGAGACTATTGCCACTGCTAGTTTTGACAAAACAGTGAAATTGTGGACAAATTGGCGGATAGAAGATTTAACTAAGCTTGGTTGCGAGTGGTTAAATGATTATTTGATTACCCACCCCCAGGAGCTAGAGGAACTCAAGATTTGCCAAACCTACGGACGTAAGAAAGTAGCTTCTCGTAATTTGGTAATAGTGGGAGAGAAATTAGCAAGGGAAAGCAATGGGGAAACAAAAAAACTTGAGGCAGCAGCAGCTAAATTAGAGAAAGCAGCAAAATGGAATCCAGACCTTGACCTCAACCCAAATTTTAAAGTTTGGGCAGCATCATTAGGGGAGGCAGAAAAGCTGATGGAGGAAGGTACCGAATTAGCAAGAGAAGGAAAAATAGAGGCAGCAATAGAAAAGTATCAACGAGCAAAAGAACTTGACAAAGTTGCATTTATCCCTACTTGGCAAAATATTAATCCAGAAGCTAAAGCAAAACTTGAGGCTTCCGATGCAGTAGATGGGTTGGATAAAGGGAGCAAGCTTGTTAAAAGGGGTAAAGTTAAGGATGCCATAGACTCCTACAAGCAAGTAGAAAAAATTGACCCCACTCAAATTACTGCTGGTTATTGGTATACACTTTGTTGGTATGGCAGTCTTTATAAACAAGCTGCTGATGTGATGTTTGCTTGTGAAAAAGCAGTTGCTCTTAGCCCAAAAGATGGCGGTATTATTGACAGTCGGGGACTTGCCAGGGCATTAACTGGGGATATTGAAGGGGCAATAGAAGATTTTCAGGTATATGTAGAATGGACTGACAATGAGAAGAATAAAGCACAACGCCAAGAATGGATAAAAGCACTCCAGGCAGGGGAAAACCCGTTTACTGATGNTTGCTTGTGAAAAAGCAGTTGCTCTTAGCCCAAAAGATGGCGGTATTATTGACAGTCGGGGACTTGCCAGGGCATTAACTGGGGATATTGAAGGGGCAATAGAAGATTTTCAGGTATATGTAGAATGGACTGACAATGAGAAGAATAAAGCACAACGCCAAGAATGGATAAAAGCACTCCAGGCAGGGGAAAACCCGTTTACTGATGAGGTGTTGAAGGAGTTAAGGGATTAGCCTTATAATTAAATAATTAGTAACGCACCGCCCCAAATATTTCGGTGCGTTACATTTCATTAACGCACCCTACTGTCGTGTCAAGCTTGAAAATGTGAGTTAAAGAACCTAACGCCCAACCCCCTTCCCTACGAGGGAAGGGGGAGTCTTTCCCCACTCTCAAAAGCAGGAGAGGAGGAGGGGCAGGGGGGTGAGGTCTCCAAGGTTACTCGCTCCTAACCCACAATTGTAGTCTTGACACGGCACTACTAAGCTGATAACTGATAACTGATAACTGAAATAGAATGCCAAATTTTCATCAAAATCCAGAATTATTGTCCGAGCTAATATTTGCTCTAGAAATGTCTCAAGGAGAGTTTCGGCTATTTTTAGCCCGTAGTAATACTCTAACTCAGCGCGATCGCCTTATCCAAAAACTCCAGGCATCTTTTTCTGGAAACTTAGCACAGTTGCAGTTAGATGAGTCAGTGGGAGAACTTTATGCTACTATTGGCCAACAGTTAGGAGACCAACAACCAGATGCTTTGATGGTTTGGGGTTTAGAGTCAGTAACGGATGTAGATAAACTACTCGTCTCCATGGGGTTAGTGCGGGAGGAATTTAAAAATAATTTTCACTTCCCAATACTTTTATGGATAGATCAAGAGATTTCCCGAAAGTTTATTCGCTTAATTCCTGATTTTGAAAGTTGGACAAGTCTAACTGTATTTGAAACTCCCACTCAAGAATTAATAGATTTTATTCAGCAAACGAGTAACTGTGTTTATCAGAAAGTATTAGATAATGGAGCCGGAATATTTTTGGAACATACCGCTTTGGGTGTGGGAGAATTTGTTTATCAAGAATTGTTAGATGCACAGCAAGAATTGTCAAATAGAGAAGTTAGGTTAGAACCAAAATTAGAGGCAGGTTTAGAATTTGTTTTAGGTAGAACAGCAGATAATTCCGAGGAAACAGCATTAAAGCATTATCAACGCAGTCTCGAACTTTGGCAACAACTTAACAACCAGGTGCGAGTAGCTCACACTTATTATTATCTGGGGTTGTTGTGGCGTAGTTATGAACTTTGGCATGGCATAGACAAAGATACAAGTTGTTCCCGAACTGCCTCATATTATCAGAAGTCAGTGGAAATATTTGAAACAGCTAACTACCCAAATTTAGCAGCAAAATTTATCAATGCTTGGGGAGAAATTCTGCAAACTTTGGAACATTGGGATAAGTTAGAGACTGTTGCCCATAGAGCAATAGAATTACACAAAATCTATTCCCATCCATTTCGAGAAGCTTGTGCTTATAGTTTTCTAGCTGAAGTTGAACTGACTAAAAATAACTATAAACAAGCCAAAAAACTTGCTCAAAAATCTCTAATGATTCTTAATGAGACCCTAGATAAAGCATCTAATTGTACCTCAAGAAAGGAAGAAATTAATTTAGATTGGGAGTTTTCATATCATCAGGGTAAATACTTATTTTCTCTGGCAAAAGCCGAAAAAAGTTTAGGTGAAATTCAAGCATCTATCGACAGTTTAGAAAAAGCAATACATACGACAAAACCCGAATATAACCCTGAATTTTACATTGATATTCTCACAGAATTACAAGCAATTTATTACAAACAAAAAGAATATCTCAAGGCTTTTGAAATTAAGCAAGAACAACAAAAAATCAAACAACAATTTGGCTTTCAGGCTTTTGTTGGTCCTAATCGCTTAAGAGATATCAAACTAAATATTAATCCCGCTTTACCTCAGTCAAAACAAAGAACTAATCAACAAAAACTTACTCAAGAAATTGCAGCATCAGGACGACAGCATAATGTAGAAAAACTGCTGGAAAGAATTAGTCGCCCTGACTATAAACTGATAGTTATTCATGGGCAATCAGGAGTAGGCAAAAGTTCAATTTTACACGCCGGATTAGTTCCAACTTTAGAAGGAAAATCAATTGATACTCGTGATGTAATAGTTGTTTTACAACGAGTTTATGTTAATTGGGTTTCCGAATTGGGAAAAGTTTTAGAGAAAAAACTACAAATAATTAAAAATTATGCAATTAATTCAAATGGTCTAAATTCGACTGAGGAAATTTTTGAGAAGTTAAAAAATAATGCTCAATCCAATTTATTAACAGTCATAATTTTTGACCAATTTGAGGAATTTTTCTTTGCAAATATGGCAGCAAAACAGAAACAAGAATTTGCTTATTTCCTACAAGAATGTTTAAAAATTCCTTTTGTGAAAATAGTTTTATCCCTAAGATCAGACTACATTCATTACTTATTAGAGTTTAATCATTTAGCTAATTTAGAAGTAATTAATTATGATATATTAAGTAAAAATTTAATTTATTGCTTAGGGAATTTT
>NZ_LGSU01000675.1 GCF_002260545.1 Hydrocoleum sp. CS-953
GGGGAGTTGGGGAGTTGGGGAGTTGGGGATAAATTAAAATATATCCTCTCGATCACCAAATATTTTATTTATACCATTACATCCGGACATGATATTAGTCGAAGATGCTCATTCAGAATTTTTACAAAACTAGGGCAGGTTTTAGATTTAGCTCAAAGCTGAATTTTACCGAACATATTCCACAGTATTAATAACCGAATCAATTTCCACCTCTGCACCTGAGCTAACCACAAATTCACTTCCGCCAATTTCTGTAGCAATACTTCCCCAATCATAAGTATAGCCTAACCTCGTCCAAGGATAACCATTTTCACCATAAGAAGTAAGTATCTTGTCATTTACCCATTCCTCATGTAGAGGTTCAACATTATCAGGAAATTCCAAGTCGCAGCTAGTATCGTTAATTTCTGGATCTGGGCAAGGACGGAATAAATCTTTAGGTTCAACCCACATCTGTACAAATTTACTTTTACCATTGCGAGGAGGTAAACCTAAATATTGTTCCAGTCTGAGAGTTAAATTATCCTCATTCAGGCTAAGTTCAGACCCAAAAGTTTGTAACTGGGGAACAGGAGTAGTCCAGACTTCTCGACTTAACTGCATTTTTTCACCTACCTTGTCATTATAACCATTCCAGGCAGTCCAAGTTACCATCAATACCTGGGGTTTTCCATCTACTTCTCGCCATATTAAATCAGGATTATCTGAAGTAATTGACCATAGAGTATTATCTATTTCATCTTCTCTAGCATGAGCAGCATCTACAACTCCCCGTGTATAAGATCGTTGTAGTTGAATATCAAATAATTCTTGTAATTCCTGTAAATTTTCTGGGCATGCTGCTAATGATTTTTGCATTGGTAAACCAAAAATCAGGATAATTCCTAATATTAGGGTGATTAATTTTTTTGATAGACTGACCAGTTGTTTTTTCATAGTTTTACTGATTTAACTATTTACTAATTTACAATACTTATTTATAGGTAAGAAAAATATAGCAATCCTGTTTAGAGGTTATAAAATTTTATCGTAGGGGTTTGGTCTCCAAATCCCTTGGTAACTGTGTTTGGAACCCCAACCCCTACAGCTCATAATTTTTGCATTGGTAAATCAAAAATCAGGATCATTCCTAATATTAGAATGATTAATTTTTTTGATAGAGTGAAAAGTTGTTTTTTCATAGTTTTACTGATTTAACTATTTACTAATTTACATTATGGTAACTGTGTTTGGAGACCAAACCCCTACAGCTTTCTCTGACAAATCATTTAGGATTGCTATAGCAACAGCAAGTAAATTTTTCCCAAACCATTTTCAATTCTGAATAATTTATCCTAAATTATTCTTCAAGATAGGAATCCTATATTGGTCGTGACAGTTTTTATAATAATTAATTTGAGTTAAAAACCTTTAAATTTTTTACTCCTGACTCCTAACTGCTACTAAAATATTACCGAATAATAAAGGTATAAAGCCTCTCACTCACCGTGGAGAAACAAAAAAAAATTTCCTTTTATTCAATCCTCTTCCTTTTAACCAGAGGTAATTATCAATTATCCATTATCAATTATCCATTATCAATTATCCATTATCAATTATTGAACACCGATTAGAGGATTGCTATATCATATTTTTATGACTTAAAAACTAACTTGTCTAGCAGCCATCATATAACGAAAAATATATTCTACTAACTCAATATAATGATAAGCAGATTCAGTAGAATTTGCCCAAACAGTTACACCATGATTACGAATTAATAAAGCAGGAATTTTTGGTGGAGAATCTCCGAAGCGATCGCTTATTTCATCAGCAATTTTTTTAACTTCTAAATGATTCCCAAATAAAGGCATTTCTACCCAAGGATTTTCTTCCCAAATTCCCAAACCTTTCAACATTTCTAGTGATGGTAAAAGCAAACCATTTCCCTCAGTAAAATTAGAGACTAAATTTGCCTCTATAGAATGTACATGATAACAAGCTTTAGCTTCTGGAAAACATTGATAAATAACTTGATGAATACTTGTTTCAGCCGAAGGGCGAAAATGAGGATTTAGCTTTTCTAATACTTGACCATTTATATCTACTCGCACAAAATCTTGTTGACTTAATTCTCCTTTTGGGCGGCCACTAGCAGTAATCCAAAAACTATTATCAGGTAGACGAGCAGAAAGATTTCCAGCAGTACCTACCATCCAACCTTTTTGATAAAAATTTGTCGCTGCATAGATTAAAGATTCACGAGGGTCAATGTTCATTTTTAAGTAATACTTACAAGTATCTATAACTTTTTACTATGAATTTAGTAAATATGATTAATCTGTTTAAGGTATCAAAATCTAGACTAAAATTTCAATATTAAATATTTTCTTAATCTCTGTTAATTATATCTATCGGGAAAAGATGGAGTAGGGAGTAGGGAGTAGGGAGTAGGGAGTAGGGAGTAGGAAGTAGGGGGAAATAATTGATGATTTAGGAGAGATAATTGATTTTATTTTTGATGCTCGGAGATGTCTATAAGATAGCGGTTGATTAATAAGATATACTATTTTTTCCCTTGTCTCTGTTTTCTATTCCCTAAAATCTAAAACTTATTGATCTCATCTATTTGATAAATACTATAACTAACAATTAATTATTACCAAAAAAGGAGGTCCAAAGCCTCCCCTTTTAAGGGGATGAAAAAAATATTTAATTCAGTATTTCAAGCCTCCGACTTTAGTCGGAGGTTCCCTGATAACTGATAACTGATAACTGAAATGACCTCTTCTGTAATATAGCAATCCTAAATTGGTCGTGACAAACCAAAAAGTAGATAAAAAAACTGAAACTCTTGCCTGTTGCCTGTTCCCTGTTCCCTAAAAGCAGTAAGACTTTTATACACAAATAAAATAGAATTGCTATAGAAGGATTGAAGAAAAGGATTTTTTTTCTTTTTTCTCTTGAAATAGAAGGTTTTATACCTTTATTTTTCTGTAATTATCAATTATCCATTATCAATTATCCATTATCCATTATCCATTATCCATTACCAATTATCCATTATCCATTATCCATTAATGAATTACTTTCTATTTCCAGAATGCCAGGATTTAAGAATTGAGTTAAAGTTGTGAATGAAAATAATATCAATTAAGAGCTGCTAAGATAACATGAACCCACTAAATCGTTTTTCTGACCGAGCAACAGATTATGCCAACTATAGACCCAACTATCCAAAAGAAACTATTACTGCTATAATAAGCGGATTTGAAAATCCTTCTGAATTAGTAGCAGCAGATATTGGAGCAGGTACAGGAATTGGCTCTAAAATGTTAGCTGAACAGGGAATCAATGTAATTGCTATTGAGCCAAATATTGAAATGATAAATGCTGCTGCACCTCATCCTTTAATCAAATTTCAGGAGGCAACTGCAGAAGCGACAAATCTACCCGATCAATCTGTAGATTTAGTCACTTGTTTTCATGCTTTTCATTGGTTTAACTTAGAACCTACCCTACGAGAATTTCACAGAATTTTAAAACCATCTGGCAGGTTAGCTATTGTCAGGAATAACTGGAATAAACAAGATGGATTTACTAAAGAAAATAGTAATTTAATGAAGCAGATATCTAAACTTCATCCACTAGCCAAAAAGAAGCCTCATGTTTCGATTACATCTGTAGAAGAAAGTCCAAATTTTGTTAATTTTAGACATTCAGTATTTGCTCATCGACAAGAGTTAGATTTACTCGGATTAATTGGTCGAATTATGAGTTCTTCATCAGTGCCAAATAAGGGTTATGAACGAGAAGAGATTACAAAAAATTTGAAGGTATTATATGAACGATGGGTAGATAAAAAAGGTTTAGTTTATTTAGTTTATCGTACCGATTTATATCTTGCTGAACCGAGGGTAATAATTACTTCCTTTAGGGAATAGGGAATAGGGAATAGGGAATAGGGAGATAGTTAATAATTAAATATCTTGGTTTAAAGTCTCCCCCCTTATGAGAAAAAAGAAATTTTTTTCTTTGCTCCTCAATCCTCTCCCTTTTAGGGCTATGCTTTATAAACATCTTTCTTAAGATAAAATTTGACACTCACAGACAAGTTATGTGTAAGTCTCCCAGAGGCTTTTTTTGGAGAAATAATAATTGAAAAATACACTATGAGCTTAGACTGTAGACAAAATTCTTACTCC
>NZ_LGSU01000676.1 GCF_002260545.1 Hydrocoleum sp. CS-953
ATATGTAACTTCTGGAGCTTTTATTCCACCACAAACTTTGGAAGATGGCACTGTTATAATAGAAGTTATTGAAGGACAAGTTGAAGAAATTGAAATTTCCGGACTGAAACGACTTAATTCTAGTTATATTCGCAGTCGTATTGAATCTGGTATTCAAACACCTCTAAATCAAAATCAGTTATTTCAATATTTACAGTTATTACAACTCAACCCTTTAATTGAAAGATTATCTGCTAATTTAACAGCGGGAACTCGTCCTGGTTTGAGTAGGTTAGAAATAGAAATTGAAGAAGCACCAGCTTTTTTTGCTCAACTTTCTGCTGATAATTTACGTTCTCCTAGTGTGGGTACTGTTCGTCTTCAAAGTCAAATTTCTCATAATAATTTGACTGGGTTGGGCGATCGCTTTAATGTTACTTATTATCGTACAGAAGGTAGTGATACTCTTGATGACTTGAGTTATACTATTCCTATTAATTCTCAAAATGGTACTATTAGTTTACGTCATCGTCGTACCAGTAGTGAAATTATTGAAGAGCCTTTTAATGAACTAGATATTGATACAAATTCTCAGACTTATGAGATGAGTTTTCGCCAACCTATTTATCAAACTCCTAGTACANGTTACTTATTATCGTACAGAAGGTAGTGATACTCTTGATGACTTGAGTTATACTATTCCTATTAATTCTCAAAATGGTACTATTAGTTTACGTCATCGTCGTACCAGTAGTGAAATTATTGAAGAGCCTTTTAATGAACTAGATATTGATACAAATTCTCAGACTTATGAGATGAGTTTTCGCCAACCTATTTATCAAACTCCTAGTACAGAAATTGCTGTAGGTTTAACAGGTTCTGTAGAAGAATCACAAACTACTCTTTTAGATGAACCTTTTCCTGGTTCTATAGGAGCAGAAGATGATGGGGAAATTAATATTTCTTCGCTGCGTTTTTTTCAGGAATATGCTTTTAGAAGTACCAAAGATGTATTTGTGGCACGGTCAGAATTTTCTCTAGGGATAAATGTTTTTGGTGCAACTGTTAATAATCAAGCTCCAGATGGAAGGTATTTTTCCTGGCGAGGACAAGCACAATATTTACGTTTATTAGCACCAGAAACAGTATTTTTAATTAGGTCAGATATCCNTCGCTGCGTTTTTTTCAGGAATATGCTTTTAGAAGTACCAAAGATGTATTTGTGGCACGGTCAGAATTTTCTCTAGGGATAAATGTTTTTGGTGCAACTGTTAATAATCAAGCTCCAGATGGAAGGTATTTTTCCTGGCGAGGACAAGCACAATATTTACGTTTATTAGCACCAGAAACAGTATTTTTAATTAGGTCAGATATCCAGTTAGCTCCAAGAAGTTTGTTTCCTCAAGAACAGTTTAGTTTAGGTGGAGGATTAAGTGTCAGGGGATATCGTCAGGATGCTTTACTTGCTGATAATGGTCTGTTTATTTCTAGTGAATTTCGGTTTCCTATTCTCCGAGCAAGAAAGTGGGATGCAATTTTACAATTAACTCCTTTTGTTGATTTTGGTACTGTTTGGAATAGTAATGAATTAGAATTAATTGAGGATACTTTATCTTCTGTCGGTGTGGGTTTAAGGTTCCAAGTNGGGATATCGTCAGGATGCTTTACTTGCTGATAATGGTCTGTTTATTTCTAGTGAATTTCGGTTTCCTATTCTCCGAGCAAGAAAGTGGGATGCAATTTTACAATTAACTCCTTTTGTTGATTTTGGTACTGTTTGGAATAGTAATGAATTAGAATTAATTGAGGATACTTTATCTTCTGTCGGTGTGGGTTTAAGGTTCCAAGTCGGAACTCGTTTTTCGGCTCAATTAGATTGGGGTATTCCTTTTGTTGATATAGATACTAATGGAGATTCTTTGCAGGAAGAAGGCGTATATTTTTATATTAGATATAGAGCCTTTTAATTGATAATTGATAATTGATAATTGATAATGAAAACTATTTATAATTATTTATTGGTAATGAAGCTGATAGCTGACTGCTGACTGCTTAAAACAGATGGTATAGCAATCCTAAATAGGTTTTAACATTTAATCGTAGGGGTTGGGTTTCCAAATCCTATTTATACCAAATTGATAAATGTTGGCTACAAATAGCTAGGGTATTTTTTAGGAGTCAGGAGTCAGGAGTCAGGAGTCAGAATGAATGGCTTCGATACTGTTTTTTAGGTTATAAATTATCTTTTTCTCTTGGTGCGCGTTCCCTTGCGCCGTGAGACGGCGCGGGGTCGCACCGCTTTGTCAAAGGGACATCTCCTGTAATGTCTTTTTATTACCCTTATTATTCGTAACATTCTTTTTTCAAAATGGTATTACGCGTTCGGTTTGGAGACTAAACCCTTACATTTTTTTTTGACAAGTTATTTATTCCTACAATATTAGGTTTGGGGAAAGGAGAACAAACCACTACATTTTTTTTTGACAAGTTATTTAGGATGACTATATTAGGTTTGGGAAAAGGAGACTAAACCACTACATTTTTTTTTGACAAGTTATTTAGGATGACTATATTAGGTTTGGGAAAAGGAGACCAAACCACTACATTTTTTTTTGACAAGTTATTTAGGATGACGATATAATGATAACTAATAACAATCAAATAAATTGAAATCATGAGTTTTTTAACATTAAATTTAGATACAGTTAAACTGAGTGATGAACAGTTCTACAAAATCTGTCAAAATAACCGCGAATTACAATTTGAACGTAATACTAAGGGAGAATTAATTATTATGTCCCCGGTTGGAGGTGAAAGTGGTAATAGAGAAGCTGACCTAATTATTGATTTGGGAAACTGGAATAGGCAAACTGGTTTAGGTTATACATTCAGTTCTTCTACTATCTTTAAATTGCCTAATGGTAGTGACCGCTCTCCAGATGCAGCTTGGATTCGTAAAGAACGTTGGGAAACTCTTACTGTAGAACAAAGACGTAAATTTTCCCCCATCGCACCAGATTTTGTTATTGAGTTAAGGTCAGCAACTGAAAATTTAAAAATATTACGTTCTAAAATCGAGGAATATTATAGATGCAGGGATATTATTAGGGTGGTTAATTAATCCTCAAGACCAGCAGGTAGAANCTCCAGATGCAGCTTGGATTCGTAAAGAACGTTGGGAAACTCTTACTGTAGAACAAAGACGTAAATTTTCCCCCATCGCACCAGATTTTGTTATTGAGTTAAGGTCAGCAACTGAAAATTTAAAAATATTACGTTCTAAAATCGAGGAATATTATAGATGCAGGGATATTATTAGGGTGGTTAATTAATCCTCAAGACCAGCAGGTAGAAATTTATCGCCAGGAGCAAGATGTGGAAGTGCAAAATATTCCTACAAATTTGTCGGGTGAAAATGTCTTGCTCGGATTTAATTTAAGTTTATCTCAATACTTTTAAATCTAGAGAAATGGAGAGTTTTATTAACATTCAAATAAGTTGAAATTATGAGTATTTTAACATTAAATTTAGATACAGTTAAATTGAGTGACGAACAGTTCTACAAAATCTGTCAAAATAACCGCGAATTACAATTTGAACCTAATACTCAAGTTTCAAATAAGCTATGAAGGAGTTAGTAAATGGAAGTAGAAAGTTGCCGAGTTCATCCTAGTATGTGGAGAAGTAACCCACTTTTATTTATTCTCTATCTGTGTTTAATTCTATTATTTGGAGTCGGAATTTTATTGCTACTTATATGGTGGATTAAAAGTCAAAATACAACATTAATAGTAACAGACAAGCGTACAATTTTACAACAGGGTCTACTAAGTAGATACACTAATGAAGTAATGCACGTTCACATCCGTAATATTCAAATTCAACAAAATATGATGGAACGCTTGTTTAATATTGGCACTATCAAAATAGCTAGTGCTGGAACAGGGGATATAGAAATTTCCATATCGGGTATTCCCGCACCTAACAGAATTAAGGCAACAATTGACCATTATCGTTTATAAAGACTCAAGCATAACAATACTAAAATTTTTGCTACATTTTCCCTCATTTTTCAGGCTATGCTTTACAAACATCTTTCTTAACATAAAACGTAGACATTAGAGAGAAGTTATGTAATTTCCCTTAATATCATGTCCGAATGATTAGGTATAAATAAAATATTTGGCGATCGAGAGGATATATTTTAA
>NZ_LGSU01000677.1 GCF_002260545.1 Hydrocoleum sp. CS-953
ATATAATATGGGATATGGGAAAAAATAAGTAAAGATCACTTTAGTATGTAAATATTTAATTTTATAAAAAATACATATTAGTCGTTAGAATACTTAGTATAAGTTCAAAAAAATTAAAGTATAAAACGAATCTTTGTAAGCTATAACTGGAAAGATAGTTATTTATCTGTAATCAATTAACAGATAAATAACCCCAAACCTTCGATTAAAAAAGTGGTCAGCACTCAGCAGTAAACGTGCCCGTTTGCAGAGCATTCCCGAATGGAAAGGGGATTTAAACCCAAGCTCAAAAAAGCTGATAGCTGATAGCTGAATTCTAAGAGCTAGCTAATTATTAGAGGTAAAAAATGGTAGTTGCCACAGAAAAACTTAAAAAATTTACAATTTTACATTCCAATGATATGCACGGAGATTTTTTAGCAGAAACTCAAGGTGCTGAAGGTCATCTCATTGGTGGAATGTCGCTAATCTCAGGGTATCTAAAAAAAGTACGCCAGGAAGAGGAAAATGTGCTATTTGTTATTTCTGGTGATATGGTTCAGGGTTCTATGATTGATACAGAATATAAGGGCATTTCAACTATAGAAATTATGAACTATTTAGCCCCAGATGTAGTAACTATAGGAAACCATGAATTAGATTATGGTTTTTCCCACTTACTATTCCTAGAAAAGATGGCAAACTTTCCCATTATAAATGCCAACTTATATATTAAAAAATATAATAAACGGTTAATGAATCCCTATCTAATCCTGAACGTAGATGGGTTTAATATCATGTTCATGGGTATTGTCACAGAAGAGGTTTTAAAGTCATTAAAATTAGATACCAGTATCGGCGAATTCGTTAAGCTGCAAGATGCTGCTACAGAAGTGGGTAAGATTTGCAACGCATACAAAAATGAAGATATTGACCTGACAGTTTTGTTAACTCATATCGGTTTTGAAGAAGATCAAAAATTAGCTGCAATGCTAAAGCCAGAATGGGGTGTAGATATGATTATTGGTGGACATTCTCACACATTCTTAGACCAACCAGCAAAAGTGAACGACATTCTGATTACACAAGCGGGAGTTGGTACAAACCAAATTGGACGTTTTGATATTGTTGTAGATGACGATACCAATAGTATTGTCGAATGGAAATGGCAACTTATACCAGTAGATGACAATCTTGCCGAACCCGATGTAGACCTGAAAAAGTTTATAGCTTCCTTCAAAGAAGAAGTAGACCGCAAATATAATCGACTCATTGGGCGGTTAGCACGTCAACTTGTACATCCTGTTCGCGAGCGAGAAACTGAGTTAGGTAACTTAATAGCTGATATTTTTGCCCAAATACAGATGATTGATGTCGTGTTGGTGGGCAGTGGTTCAATTCGTGGTACAGAATTAGGACCTTCAATAACATTAAACGATCTCAAAAAACTTTACCCTTATGACGGTCCTCTTTCTGTGGCTAAAGTTACTGGAACACAACTGAAGCAGATATTTGCATATTTTATGAGACCGGAAAACAGAATTCCTGGTGAAAGTAATTATTTTCAAGTTAACAAAGGGGTGGAGGCAGTTTATAATGATGCTGACAAAAAGCTGGAATCTTTGAAAATTAAGGGAAAAGTTGTAGAAGATGATTCCCAATACACTCTTTGTCTCCAGGAATATCATGTCAAAAATTCTGTTGAGAGTTTAAATATAACAGCTGAAGAACTGACAAAATTAGGTAACGAAAAAGTATTGACAACTTCTTCCCAAGATGTGCTAGAAGAATATTTTGGTTCTCATCAAAATCTCAACAGTCACGTTGAAGGTCGATTAGTACAGAAATAGCTCATCATATCATGTCCGCTAGCATCGGTATTGTATAGCAAAGGTAGGCAACAGGGAACAGACAAGAATACTTACAGCGCTTTTCAAGTTGATGAACCACATCTTCACAACCAAAACCCAGTAGGGACGTTTCGCATTTTTGTTATGCAACGTCCCTACTGTGGTCTACTGAAACGAAAAGCGCTGTAAGAGGATGAAAAAAATCAACTTCAGTATTTTAATCCGGATGCTTCAACGGTCACTACTGATAACTGAAACAAACCCCTACTAGCTCACCATCNATTAGCACCTTCCAAATTTACTTTTTCCAGATTTGCACCTAGTAAATTAGCATTCTTCAGGTTAGCTCCCTTCAAGTTAGCTCCCTCAAGGTCAGCATCCATTAACTTAACACCTGCTAAATTTGCTCCTACTAAATCTACTCTCCTGAGACTAGCATCTATTAAGGTTGCACCTCTGAGGTCTAAACCTCGGAGACTAGCACGATGCATCTTTGCACCACTTAAATTAGCATTCTTCAGGTTAGCTCCCTTTAAATTAGCTCTAGTGAGATTAGCATCATTAAGATTAGCACCATGGAGATTAGCAGCACGCAAATTTGCATGGGTTAAATTTGCACCAGATAAATTAGCTTGCCGTAGGTTAGCGCTTTCTAAAACTGCTCGACGTAAACTTGCTCCACCAAGAGAAGCTCTTTCCAATGTGGCATTTTGGAAATTAGAATGGGTTAAATTTGCACCTTCTAAACTAGCGCGAGACAAATTTGCATCCTCGAGTTTAGCTTTGATTAAATTTGCTCCTTGCAGTTGGGCTTCCTTGAGGTTTGCATTTTGTAATCTTGCCCCCTTAAGTTCAATACCCCTCAAATTAGCTTTCCGTAAATCTGCTTCCCGCAAATAAGCATCTTCCAGTTTAAGAGCTGCTAAATTTGCACCACGGAAGTTACAACCGTAACATTCTGAAGTTGCTCGCAATTTAGCAATTGAGCTGTTACCAGAAAATCTGGCGATCGTTCTTTCTCGTTGAGGTCTTTGTGTTCTCTGAAAATTCGTTTGATATCGTTGCTGTCGGAAAGCTGTTAAACTTGTCGCCATGATGGCAAGAGCAGCAATACTAGCAACTCCTACCATGGCAGATGCTTTTACAGGCTGCATTGCCATCGCCACATTCTTAAAATTAGCAGCATCACCAAAAACAGGAATTGGTTTGAGTGCAGCTAAAGCTGCTGCTGCATTGTCAAAACGGTCTTTGTCGTTAGGAGATACCATTTTTTCTAGCCACATTGTAAATAATGTACTCAGTTGTGGCATTAATTTTTTGACATTAAAGCGATAATTGCGGTCAATTAATTTTTTGACATCTGTAGTGGGAGTACCTGTAAGCAAGCAGATTAGAGTTACACCCAAACTATATAAANCAGCTAAAGCTGCTGCTGCATTGTCAAAACGGTCTTTGTCGTTAGGAGATACCATTTTTTCTAGCCACATTGTAAATAATGTACTCAGTTGTGGCATTAATTTTTTGACATTAAAGCGATAATTGCGGTCAATTAATTTTTTGACATCTGTAGTGGGAGTACCTGTAAGCAAGCAGATTAGAGTTACACCCAAACTATATAAATCAGAATTAATAGTGACTGTGCCATTTAATTCTTGTTCTGGTGGCATAAACCCAGGTGTACCACTGAAACCCTCACTTAAATTCTCTTCTATTCCCATACGGGCAAAACCAAAATTAATTAAATATGCAGTAGGGAATCTTTCACCGTTTGCATGGGGAGCAACTAATATATTTTCTGGTTTAATATTACCATGAATAATTGGCGGTGTATGCTTTTGTAAATAAACTAAAATTTCTAAAATTGAAATAGCAATTTGCTTAATTTGTTCTGGGGTAAAACTTCTTCTTTCTGCTAAAGATTTTCCCTCTTGATATTCTGTAATTAAACAAAATCCTTCAGGAGTTTCTAAGGCATCAATATAGTTGGGAATGCGGGGATGTTGTAGTTGTTTAAGAATTTCTACTTCCCGTTCATAAGCTTCAAATCCTGCCCAATTAGCTTCACCATCTGCAAAACGAAATTCTTTGATGACAACTTGTTGGTCTTGTTTAACAGCTAGTCCCTGATATGAAACTTCTCCCTGCTGTTGGTGACGTTCCATTTCTCTAATAATTTCATAGCCGTGACTGGAAAGGTCTTGTTTCATATTAATAGTACCACCTTGTTTTTTCTGCTTGTCAATGGGGTGCTTATGCAAAAAATATATTTTTATAATTATATCATGTTTTTTATTTAGTAGCAATTACAAATTACCGCCTTTTTAATTTTAGTAATTGCTAATAACTATAAGAATATTTTTTTGT
>NZ_LGSU01000678.1 GCF_002260545.1 Hydrocoleum sp. CS-953
CTCAAAGCCTTACCAATCAATAATGCTTGAATTTTGAGATTGCCACGGCTGTCGCCTCGCAACCTTTCAGGATTTTGACTTCCGCGTAGTGGCACTAGGGAGCTTAAAAATTAGGATTTTGGGTTGACTCTCTTGCTGAAAAATCAAGGGATAATTCTCTCTCCCAGCAGCTCTAAATTTCCCATTCATTCTGACTCTTACCCTCACCCATAATACTTTTTCAGCAAGCCCTAATTAATACTTTTTCGACCGCAGTATACATATCTTGAGCAAATTTTTTAGAGTTCCACAAAGGTGCTAAATTTTCTGACTCCTTAGACTTCACTACCCTATCAATATATTCCTGCCGTAAGTTAGGATTTTGACCTAATTTTACACCCCAATCAATATATTCTTCCCATGACCATGATACCCCTAACTTAATATCTAAACTTTGTAAAAAAGAATAACCCATTCTAGATAAAAATTGTTCTCCGACATGGGTAACAACTGGCAAGTTAAACCATAAAGCTTCTAAAGTATGAGTACCACCATTATAAGGAGAAGAATCAAGCAAAATATCTGCTAAAGAGTAAATATTTCTATGTTCCTCCTCTGTAGAAAATCTATCCATAAATTTAATCCGATGAATACTAACTTCCTCAGCTTGACAAGCTTGATGATAAGCAGCTTGAAATACTTCTACATCTCCTAATCCTTTGTGAACTAAGATACTATTAGGCACTTGTTTCAAAATAGCAACTTGTGCTTTAACTAAATCTCGGTTGAATTTTCTACCTGGCGCTAAACAGAGATAAACTATTTGATCTAAACCTATTCTTTGGGATTTTCTTAAATCAGCTTTACTTTTTTCTATTCTTTCAAAACCAGAAACTGCGATAAATGAATCTGGCATTCTCACCAATTTTTCTACATAGTATTTATCCCTGTCTTGAGGATGGGTGTGCGAGTCGCAGAGAAAATAATTATCTGAGGATATGTAAGGAGCATCAAACCCTAACCAAGATATACAAATAGGTGCTGTTTGATAAGACAAAATCTCTGTATTAATTGGTAAACTCAGAGAATCTAAATCTATTAATATATCTACTTTGTCCTGCTGAATTTCACCAATAATTTCTCCTACATCTACTATTCCTTGAGGATATTTTTTCGGTACATATAATTTAGTAGCAGCTTGACTAAATTTCTGAGTTTGGTCGTCTACTTTTAAACGTTCCGTTGAATATAAATATGTTTCTGTGTTGAGCTTTCCTAACTCCCGAATTATATCAAGACTGCACCAACCTACAGAATGTCTACAAAAGTGACTAGATATAAATCCAACTTTTAATTTACGACTTTTACTAAACTCAAAATTTGCCAATTTTTGCTGATAATTAGACTTAGGTTTGAGAGCTAGCTCAGTATAAGCTTTAGATACTAATTTGTAGAGATGAGAGTTAGCTTCAATATTGTCTCTTAAATAAGGAACGCTGAATAAAAAATTTCCATATAAAGATTTTAGCTCCACTGACTTTTTGGCAATATTTATATCTTCTATAAGTTTAGCCTCCAAATCAAAAAATCTATCTTTAGCAATTTCATTTAAGCCAGATACTTGATATGTACTAATCATATATATGGCAGTCATAATCGGATCGACTACCCTACATTCTTGACTATATTTATTGACTGCTTCCCTAGCAACTGCATAATTATTACCATCCCTCAAAATGCCACATAAATGTTGATGAGCTGTAGCATAGTCAGGTTTAATTTCAATGGCTTTTTTCAGGTGTTGAATAGCTTCAGAAAATTTACCTTGATTTCTCAAAATAATTCCAATTTGACTATAAGCTTCTGTTAAGTCTGGCTTAAGTTTAATAGCCCCTTGCCAAACAGCAATAGCTTCATCTAATTTACCCTCTTCAGCTAACCTATATCCTTGGCTTAAATTAAACTCTACCCCACCCAAACTAGGATTTAATTCTAATGCTTTTTGTTGTGAGGCGATCGCTTCTTCTGACTTGCCAATTTTTTGCCAAACCTTGGCCAAATTCCAATAAGCAGCGGCCATCTCTGGTTGTAGTTGAATAGCTTTCCTGTAACAAGCGATCGCCTCTTCCAATTTTCCCTGGCGATAAAACATACTGCCCAAGTTAACATGAGCCTGGGATAAATCAGGATTAAACTCTATGGCCCGATAATATAGACTAATTGCTTCAGAGATTTGACCTTGGGCTTGAAGAATATTGGCCAGAGTAACATAAGTAGGTGCCCAATTAGGTTGTAAACTTAAAGCCTCACGACAACAAGCGATCGCTTCTGATAATTGTCCTTGAGCGTAGTAAAGTTCAGCCTGTTGTGTCAAAGTCTCAAAATTTGGAGTTTGTGAGGTAGAAAAATTCGAGGGAGTATTCATTTTAGTTATCAATTATCAGTTCTCAGTTATCAGTGCTAATTAAAGCTTAAAATTTATCATATTTGTCCAGTAGGTTGGGGTTGAGGAACGTAGCTTCCTTCCCGTAAGGGGAAAGCAATATCTCAATTGAGGTTTTGGATGTCTCGGTTGAGGTATATACACAATAGTCGGAAATTTCCACTAATCATCTCCTCTGACGGGTGCTGCATAGAATGAATCTATTATTGCTCTATACGCAATAGTTGGAAATTTCCAATAATCATATCCTCTGACGGAGTGCTTCATAAAATGAATCTATTATTGCTCTATACGCAATAGTTGGAAATTTCCACTAATCATATCCTCTATTTGGGTGCTTCATAAAATGAATCTATTATTGCTCTATATGCAATAGTCGGAAATTTCCACTAATCATATCCTCTAGCTGGGTGCTTGATAAAATGAATCTATTATTGCTCTATACGCAATAGTTGGAAATTTCCACTAATCATATCCTCTATTTGGGTGCTTCATAGAATGAATTTATTGTTGCTCTATCCCCAATAGTCGGAAATTTTCCCTAATCATATCCTCTATTTGGGTGCTTCATANTGGGTGCTTCATAGAATGAATTTATTGTTGCTCTATCCCCAATAGTCGGAAATTTTCCCTAATCATATCCTCTATTTGGGTGCTTCATAAAATGAATCTATTATTGCTCTATACGCAATAGTTGGAAATTTCCAATAATCATATCCTCTATTTGGGTGCTTGATAAAATGAATCTATTATTGCTCTATACGCAATAGTTGGAAATTTCCACTAATCATATCCTCTATTTGGGTGCTTGATAAAATGAATCTATTATTGCTCTATATGCAATAGTATTAGACTGACATAGCTAAAACTGTGCATAGCCCTTTTTTCCTATAATTCTTGTTATAGCAAGGTATGACCATTTTTTGAATTCAAAATTCAAAGTTCAAAAATTTTGGTTCTAAGTGAATTTCAATAATTGTTTAATTAAGGATTCAAGCCTCCTTCTTCAAAGCTCGAAAAAATAAAAAATATTTTCCTTATTTCAAGCCTCTGACTTTGCTGCGGAATGCTGCGCAAACAGGCAGAGGTTATAATTTTGAATTAATAATTTTGAATTTTGAATTTATTTGACCATTTTTTTTCTAATGAAACATTTAAGTGTCAGTTCACTACTACCAGACTACCAAACTTAATAAATAAGGAATATTCTAATGATTTGGAAAAAATCAAATTTACCCCAACCAAAAATCAAATTTAAACCCCAAATAATTCTGGCAATTATCTCTTTAATTTTGACAGTCGGAATGCCTATTAGTATTAGTCATAAAATTCCTGCTCAAGCAAGAACTGAAAAAAGTTACGAAGCAAAATTATTTGAAACAGCTCTATCTTTTACCCTATATTTTGAAGGTGGATTTAGTAATCATCCAGCAGATAAAGGTGGTAGAACTTATAAAGGAATTTTACAAAGTGTATATAATGCCTATCGACGTCGAAGGGGTTTACCACCATTAGATGTTACGCAAATGTCTGATGCTGAATTGATGGAAATTTATCAAGGTTATTGGGATAATAGTAGGTCAGCTACTATGCACCCCGCTCTTGCCGTAGTTATGTTTGATACTGCTGTTAATTTTGGTATTAATAACTCGGTAACTTTTCTGCAACAAGCTTTAGGACTACCACAAACAGGTATATTTGATACTAAGACCAAAGAAGCATTAGCAGAAGGTAATAATCGAAATACTGCACTGCAAATGATTAACGAAAGG
>NZ_LGSU01000679.1 GCF_002260545.1 Hydrocoleum sp. CS-953
AACCACATCGTCACAACCAAAACCTTGTAGGGACTAACCATGGTTAGTCCCTACTGTGGTCTACTGAAATGAAAACCGCTGTAACTATTCAGGTATTGGCCCTCAACTTTGTAGCTCTTTTCTAGGAGGTGGTCTGTCAACAGCTTTTGAATTAATTAGGGCTTGCTGAAAAAGTCTTATGGGTGAGGGTAGGAGTCAACCCACCCCTAACCCCTCCGGTGGAGGGGAAGTCATTTCAGTTATCAGTCAGGATAAATGGGGAATGAGCGAGGAGGCAGGAGGAAGAATTATCCCTTGATTTTTCAGCCAATAGTCAACCCAAAATCCTAACTTTTTGCAGCTCTAGAGAACAAAAACCTTGTACTTTTTCCAGACCTAAAAAGGCTTTAGCCTTTATCTGTCAATGGTTTTAGATTTAATCAGCAAGCCCTAATTAATGAGTAATACCAGTTTGCCAAATGTTTGGTAGAAATAGTTAGGCTGCTGCTTAGGAGTCACCAGAAATATAATCTAACAATTTTTTATGGTCAGCCTCTATTATTAATCAAAGAGACATGAAAATAACTTTCTTTTTTCATCCTTAGCATAAGGTTAGATAATGTGCTTTTACATTAACTTTTAATTCTAACTAAGAGAGTGAATGTAGAAGCAAATATTAAGACAGCTATAGTGCTTAATATTCGGTATTTTTGGTGGGTTACGCTGGACAGTTAATAGTTTGGTTCGCTACTCATTAAGTATTGTCTCTTAACCCACCCTACTGCCGTGTCAAGCCTTAAATGTTACTTTATAAAAATGGCAGAATACTGATTTTTCAAAGTTTTTACTTAAAAATCTAATACACTATTTTAAGCTTGAAGCGCCACTACGCCTAGATTTAATATTCCTTTTACAAACAGTCTCTAAATATTTCAATTCTGATTTATACTTCAAAGAAAATAAATGAATGCCTAGCATCTACTAGCTAAAAGCTAAATGCTGAGGATTCTATTATTGCCAAAAAAACTATAATTAGGAGAAAATATAATGTCTAAAATTACAGAAGTTAATCCGATTATCTGGCAAAATAACCAGGTTTTATTAATTGATCAAACTCGCTTACCAGGAGAATATAAAATTGTAGAAATTAACAGTTCTGAAGAGATGGCAAAAGCTATTAAAACAATGATAGTTCGTGGGGCACCAGCCATCGGTATATCAGCAGCTTATGGAATGTATTTAGGAGCCAAAGAAATTTCCATAACTGATAGAAATGAATTCTTAAAACAGCTAGAAGAAATAGCAGTAATATTACGACAAACTCGCCCAACTGCTGTTAATTTATTTTGGGCAATTGAGCGAATGTTAAAAGTAGCAAATCAAACTAATGGAGCTGTAGAAGAAATTCAAACAGCCTTATTAGAAACCGCTAAAAATATTCATGCAGAAGACTTACAAACTTGTAAAAATATAGGCGATCGCGGACTAGAAGTTTTACCAACTACTCCAGAAAAATTGAACATATTAACCCACTGTAATGCTGGTGCTTTAGCAACTGCTGGTTATGGTACAGCTTTAGGTGTTATTCGTTCCGCGTGGCGAGAGGGAAGATTGGCCAAAGTCTACGCTGATGAAACCCGTCCCCGTCTCCAAGGAGCAAAACTTACTACTTGGGAATGTGTCCAAGAAAACATACCCGTCACCCTAATTAGTGATAATATGGCAGCCCATTGTATGAAACAAGGTTTAATTCATGCTGTAGTAGTGGGAGCTGACAGAATAGCAGCAAATGGGGATACTGCCAATAAAATTGGTACTTATAGTCTAGCTATTGTGGCCAAAGCACATAACATTCCCTTTTTTGTAGCTGCACCCCTATCAACTATAGACTTTAAAATATCTGATGGTAGTCAAATACCAATTGAAGAAAGGGATGCCAAGGAAATATATCAATTAGGAGAAACGCGCATTTGTCCAGAGGGAGTAGAATTTTATAATCCGGCATTTGATGTTACACCTGCCGAATTAATTGCAGGAATAATGACAGAATATGGTACAGTTGCGCCGGGAGAATTAGAACAATTTAGGATCAAGCAGTTAGTTTAATTATTGCTCTGCTGATTAATTCTCGCGCGCATTGACAGATAAACGCTTTAGCTTTTTTAGGTTGAAAAAAGTGCCAACTTTTCGATGGAAAAAGCTGAAAAATTCAGCATTTTATGCAGACAAAGGCAGAAAAATCAAGGGATAATTCTGACTCCTATCTCCTCTAAATTCCCCGTTTCTCCTGACTCCGTACCGATGTTGCATGAAACGCCCCTACGACTCCTGACTCCTACCCCTACCAAAATACTTTTTCAGCAAACCCTAATTAGATGTCTCAGAAGTACGGGGTGTTAACAAGAAAAGCTCTAATGTGCCATTAACCTTAATTTTGTAAACTTCTTCAGCTTTAAACTTCTTTTCAATGCCAGCCAGTAAGGTTGGTGATGGATTAGCATATGCTAACCAGATGCGCGATCTAGTTTTTGGTAAACTTTCCAGCCAACTTTCTACAGCTTGGGGATCATCTTTAGGTGTGTCTATTCTTACCTCAATAGTTGCAGAACCCCTATAGTAATGATTCAGCGCTCTGGGAATTGACTGATTAGCTTTCCAAACAATTACATCCCCAGACTGCTCGTTGGTTTGAATCAGTTGGACAAAACCCCGCCAATCTTCTCGATCCTTTACTGTATAGTAACGCTTTAACCCCCCACCAACAGCAACGAAATATATCAGAGCGATCGCCACTGCTGGAATTCGCCACCTACGCCAAACCACCATAAACCCTGCTGCCAAAAGAATAAAGATATAGGGGGCAGTAAACATAATATAGCGATCTACCCAGATAGAACGGGAAATTTGAGAAACTAAAAATATTGGAATTAAAGGTAAAAATCCCCAAGCAGCAGCCCAACCAAGTTTATATGAATTTCGTTTTTCAAAAAAAGCTAAACCTATTAAGCTGGCTACCATTACCGAGTAGAGATTGTAAAACCAGAAAATGGCCTCTGAATTAGCTCTGCCAAATGACCAAGCGGTAAAACGACCAGGTTGTAGTAGTACATTAATAATAGTGGGGGCAGATTTTAAGTTAGCTGTTACATTTTCTAAACTTGTTTCTACTGTTCCTCTAAATCCACCCATAAAGTTAGCCGAAGTAATAGCTATATTAATTACCAGAGGAGACCATAATAGAATAATAGCAATCAACCCAGCAACAAAACTCAATAATACACGCTTTTGTTTACGAAACTTCCAACCGAATAAAACTATGTCCGGTAGCAATAAGAGTAAATTTAGTCGTGTAGAGCGAATAGCTAAGTATCGAGCGATCGCCCAAAAACCAATAGAAAACTTATTGGGAGATTCCAAAGCAGAAGTTAAAGCCAGAGTACCAAGCAATCCCAAAAAAGTGCTAACTCCATACATCCGCACCTCTTGAGCATGATGAATAAACAAAGGCGAAATAGCAACAAATAGGGCGGAAATTAAACCCACAGGTTTGCTCGCTAGACGGCAACCAAGTCGATAAGTTAAGAAGACACTACCCAAAGTAAAAACAAGGCATAGCCCCCGCAGCCAACTATCGCTGTAGCTAAAGAGCATCCAACCTTTGAGGAGAATGAGATGGATACGGCCTCTCCACAAGAGATCTAAAATATCTCTTTTTGCTCGATCTACACTGATGAGTTCATCTATCCAAAGACTTTCTGTGCCTAGTTGATAGAGATATAATCCAGTAGCTAATAATAGGATTAAAGTAATAGGAAATATCTGCCAAAATAAATCGGACTTTGCTTGATTTTTTGTAAAAGAGGAAATTTTTTCTTTCATAGTAGATCCACCACAAAATTATCGGAAAGTTAGGAAAATATAGATGATTTTGTTCGGCGCTGGTGAATCAAGATATGAAATCCAAGTTGGTACTACAAGAAACTGGGTTTATTGGAGAAAGATGTCAGTATGATCAGGCATCTAAATATCAACCCGGTTTATACACTTAAAAAAAATCATATATCAAATCACCAACACCTTTTGTTCAATAAACATCTGCAGAAAATAAAATCGCCCTTTATTTGGCATTAACTATAGTTGTAAAATTTGCTAACAAAATATTTTTTAGTTCCTTTTTTATCAAAATATATTGCCCTTACCCCTTTTCCTATTCCCTGTTCCCTAA
>NZ_LGSU01000068.1 GCF_002260545.1 Hydrocoleum sp. CS-953
CTTAAATAGAGTTTTAGGTAGTAGTTTCAATTTTTATCCTGAGAATTTAATTCTCAGGAATGAGGATTTTATTATCTAAACAAGTTAAATTTTCTCAACTCCATATCATCTGAGTTATTTCAAAAAAATTCTGGATTTTCTTTAATTCTCATTCCTAACTAATTGTAGACATGACAAAGATAGTAGAATTTTAAACTCAATTGCTCTACAGTTCTGTTCAACTTGCTAAATATGAAATAATTGTCTGAAATTACTGTATGATTAAAATTTAAAATCTAAAAAATCTTACTTTTAACTTTTGAGTTCTGAATGCCTGAATTCTGTGAGAAAGTATTACCGAAAAATCAAGGTATAAAGCCTTCTATTTCAAGAGAAAAAAAGTGCTCTTGAATTTCCTTATATTCAATTCCGTTACGGTTTTCATTGAGGTAATTATCATTATCCATTATCCATTATCCATTATCCATTATCCATTAATAAATACCTTTGCAGAGTAGCAACAAGAATTAGTTAATTATGCGTATACTTATCTATTCCTACAATTATCATCCAGAACCAATTGGTATTGCACCCCTAATGACGGAACTTGCGGAAGGTTTTGCTAAACGTGGACATCAAGTTCGTGTGGTGACTGGTATGCCAAATTATCCTGAACGTAAAGTTTATGATGAGTATAAAGGGAAGTTTTTTCTGACAGAAGAACAAAATGGTGTAACAGTTCAACGTAGTTATATTCATGTGAGAGGTTCTAAACCAGGGCTTTTAGATAGACTATTGTTAGATGGTAGTTTTATTGTGTCTAGTTTATGGCAAGCTTTTAATGGTTGGAAACCTGAAATAATTTTTGCGACGACTCCTCCTATATTAATTTCTTTACCAGTTAGTTTTTACGGATTATTTTCTAATTCTTCTGTGGTATTAAATATTCAGGATATTGTTTCTGAAGCTGCGGTAAGAGTTGGGTTGGTGAAAAAAGATAGTTGGATAGTAAATATAGCTCAAGCAGTAGAAAAATTAGCTTATCTCAAAGCTGCTAAGATTAGTGTTATTGCTGAAGATTTTCTCACGACTTTAGTTGAACAAGGAGTTTCTAAAGACAGACTTGTTTGTATTCCTAATTGGGTAGATATTAATTTTATTAGACCTCTGGATAAAAATAATTCTTTCCGAGAAGAACATAATCTGAAAGATAAGTTTGTAGTTGTTTATTCTGGGAATATTGCTTTAACTCAAGGTTTAGAAACAGTAGTTAAAGCTGCTGCTAGTCTTAAGGAAAAATCGGAAATTTCTTTTGTTATTTTAGGGGAAGAAAAAGCGCGTCAAAAATTACAAGAATGTTGTGATAATTATCAAGCAGATAATGTAACTTTACTTCCTTTAGTACCACGAGAAAATTTACCAGAAATGTTATCTGCTGCTGATGTTGGTTTAGTAGTACAAAAAAAGACTGTTACTGCTTTTAATTTACCTTCAAAAATTCCTGTTATTCTTGCTAGTGGCCGTCCAATAATAGCTTCTGTTCCTGATACAGGTACGGCAATGAGGGTTGTCAAAGAAAGTGGTGGTGGAATAGTGGTTACTCCAGAAGATTCTGATGCTTTGGCACAAGCTATTTTAGAATTATATGAAAATCCAGAAAAACTTGAGCAACTTGGTCAGCAAGGGAGAAAATATGCAGAGGAAAATTTTGGGTCTAAAAGTGCTTTAGATAGTTATGAAGCTTTATTTGGTGAAATTTTAAATTTGAAGGAAGAAGGAGGAAGGAAGAAGGAAGAAGTTTGAAGTTTGAAGTTTGAAGGTTCAAGGTTGATGATTTATTGTTATTATACTTTATTTGTTTGATAACAAATCAGTCTTAATCAAGAGATATTTACAACAATCAAAATT
>NZ_LGSU01000680.1 GCF_002260545.1 Hydrocoleum sp. CS-953
GTATAAAGCCTCTCAAGAAAAAAGAAAAAAATCATTGAGGTAATTATTCATTATTAATTATTAATTGTTAATTATTAATTGTTGAATGCCTTCAGTAAAAAAAACCAAGGGACTCTTAGTTAGTTGCTCACCCACTATTAGGATAAGTAACAAACTGAGAGTCCCAAAGTTCTAAAATTAAAGCAGTTTTAAAGCAAGAGTGTCACCCTCGCTTCAATTCCTATCTCTTAGGATAAGGAGTTGATTACATAGTCGAGAAGAGAATTGTACTCAGTCAAGGCTTGAGGAGACATATCGCGAGGAGCGCAACCACGGTTACGAGCATAGCTTAAAGCTTCAACGTAAGGAGCAGTAGGTAGGCTGAGAGCACGATAAACTTCACGCTGACCAGCAATTCCCCACTCATCAAGAGGACCAGTTCCACCAACAACTAAACAGTAGTTGATCAAGCGCATATAGTGCTTGATATCACGGAGACACTTAGACTTAAAAGTATCTGTGGAATTAGCTTCACCAGCATTGTTTAAGTAACTATACTTCTTGATGCAAGCATCATAAGCTTCTTGAGCAACTGCATCAAGATTGCCACCTAACTTTTCAGCAGCTTCTAGACGAGCTGCAGCACGCTGGATGGAACCTTGTACGGACTCTAGATCGGAGCTGCTAGGAAAACGACCTGCTGCATCAGCAGCGGAAATTACTGTGGTAATAACTGATTTCATGTCTTTAAAACTCTATTTTTTGTTGGACTTGGTTTAGATTTGGATTAAAACTTGTTTGGCTCATCGTAACAACCGAAAAGCCAATAACTGAATACCCCGATCAGATATGGCGAGATAGTTTGAGAGGAATTAGCTTAGAGCAGAAATTACTGTATCAAAGTAGCCACTTGCTTCAGCAACTAGGCTAGCACAACGGTCTTCTGTTACAGTAGCACCCATTATGCGCTTTTTAGCTCCAGCAAATTCATCACTTGGTTGATCTTTGATGTGAGCAGCAGCTTGAGCTTTCATAATTTGAACAGCGCGAGCAGCAGACTGAAGAGGTACACCTAGAGCAATATAAGTTTCTTTTAAACCATTTAAGCAACGGTCGTTGAGAACGGAAGCGTCACCAGCTAGTAATGCGTAAGTAACATAACGTAAGATGATTTCTCCATCACGCAAGCAAGCAGCCATACGACGGTTAGGGTAGCAGTTACCACCAGCTTGGATTAATCCATCGTTTTCGCAGATCATACCAGCGATAGCATCAGATACCATGCAGCTTGCGTTGCTAGCAATAGCGTTTACTGCATCAAGACGTCTGTTGCCTTCAGCAATGAATTGTTTTAGGCTATCTAAATCTGCACCAGCAATAGGAGCAGTTTTGGTATCTGCTGTAACTACAGCTTTTGAAAAAGCATCTAACATTGAGCTCTCCTTACTTTAAAAATCGTTTTTTCGTAATCTTGAACTAACTATCTAACAAGAAGCTCTGTTTTGTCTCGCTTTCTGAGTAAGAAAGTAATATTTCGTAACGAAGTAAACATTTGTTACTATGTGTGAGTCAATTGGGGCGTAAAGAACATTAAGATAAAAGCCAAATATTTTTTTAATTCAATAAATAAAGGAATAGAAAAGTTAGCCACATTAGCAACTCTACGGATGGATACCTTTGAAGTTAACCCTTTATAACTCCGGCCCAATACCACTGAAGAAGATGTAGAGATGGTAATTAGGGCCTAATTAGGGTTAGGAGTCAGAAGGTAGAAAAGAGTTTTTCCTCACTTTCGGGTGGTTTCTAGATATAATTTGTAGTTAACTCCTGAACTCTTCAATATCTGACAAATATGAGGCAATGAGGCAACATACTTTACTTCAGCAACTCCTTAAAACCTTGTATTATAAAAGTTTGAAACAATAATGCTACAAAAAGTGCGTCTTGATTGTAGATAATTAAAAATAGCTGCTGAAATTCATTATAGACAGCCATAACTATCATTTTTCCCTCTTTTATTCAATATTTCTTTCTTCTTTCTTCCTTCTTCCCTCTTCCTTGCTTCTACCATTTGTAATAAACATTTATTACGCTTGGTCTTAAACATCAGGGTAAATAGATATTAGGTTATTACTGCTAAGTTTCTATTTCCCTGATTTTATTGTAAATTAAATCAATATTTTCAGCCTCTAATTAATTTTATGGTAAGCATTCAGCTATTAGGATTTCTGTCCCGAAATGCTCCGCAAACAGCATTCAGATACATGAAAATGTCATAACTGGACTTCGGTTGTCTGATGACCTTTTTAGTGTCAGACTTTTAATTCTCGCCATCAGACTAATTCCTCCTAACACAATANATTTCCCTGATTTTATTGTAAATTAAATCAATATTTTCAGCCTCTAATTAATTTTATGGTAAGCATTCAGCTATTAGGATTTCTGTCCCGAAATGCTCCGCAAACAGCATTCAGATACATGAAAATGTCATAACTGGACTTCGGTTGTCTGATGACCTTTTTAGTGTCAGACTTTTAATTCTCGCCATCAGACTAATTCCTCCTGACAAAATAATGAGTTAATGGCTGATAGCTGTTAGCTGAATGCTGAATGCTTACATTTTATGACCCAGCATTATTCAGCAACCTGATAATATCTTGATAACCATTAAATTCTGCTAACATTAAAGCTGTACAACCGCCTCGATTTTTATAAGTTAAATTAGCCCCAGAATCAATTAACAATTTTACAGCTTCAGTATGACCTTGATATGCTGCCCACATTAAAGCTGTTGCTTCATTATCATCTCGAAGATTAATATCAGCTCCCCTTTCTAAGAGTACCCTTAAAATTTCAATATCCCCTTGATATGCTGCTTTCATCATTGGAGTAGAACCTCCTTGAGCAGCAATATTTACATCCACACCAACATCTAGCAAAATATT
Source organism: Hydrocoleum sp. CS-953 (assembly GCF_002260545.1). Classification (GTDB taxonomy): domain Bacteria; phylum Cyanobacteriota; class Cyanobacteriia; order Cyanobacteriales; family Microcoleaceae; genus Trichodesmium. Next base: position 2,925 of record NZ_LGSU01000680.1, read on the forward strand.
AATAATCTCCCTATGTTTGTGCCATATTGCTAAAGTTAAAGCTGTCTCTCCAAGATGTTTACTGTTTAATACAGATGTCAGATTTTGCTTTTCTATTTTTTCCAATAAAATTGATACAATATCTGTGTAACCATGAAAAATTGCACTGAATAAAGGCGTATCACCTGCTTGATTTTTAGTAACAATTTCAGCTCCATAGTTAAGCAGTAGTTTTAGCATTTCAGTATGATGTTCTACTACGGCAAAACTTAGTGCTGTTTCTCCTTCCAAATCCTGAGTATTAACATCAACATTAGCATCTAATAAAGTAGAAGCGATCGCCACATTTCCTTCAGCAGCAGCAGCCATCAAAGCTGTAGCACCATTTCTACTTTTAATATTTATATCTGCCCCTGATTCTAATAAAGCTTTGACAATTTCTAAATGACCTAAATCAGCAGATAAAATGAGGGCAGTTTCTCCATCTTTATCTCGGAAATTAACATCAGCACCAGCTTTTAATAGTCTATTTACAGTAGATAAATCACCTGCTTCTGCTGCTTGCATTAACCATGTTTTACTTTCCAAATTTCTAGTATTTACATCCACACCATGATTAATAAAAATTTCTCTTATTTCTGCATAGTTACTATCAGCAACTACAGATAATGTAGACTCATCTACCCTAGCTCCAGCATCTAGCAAAACTTTAACTACATCTTGATAACCTTGAGCCGTTGCTAAACCCAAGGCCGTATCATGGTCTTTGTCTAGCACATTAACATCTGCTCCAGCAGCTATGAGTTGATTGACCACTGCAATATAACCATTCATTGAAGCGACCATTAGAGGGGAAGCACCACGATCATTTTTGGCATTGACATCTGCACCCCTACTTAGCAAAAGTTCCACTATTTCAACTCGTCCGTGAGCTGCAGACAACATTAAAGCTGTAGCACCAAACTTTTTTCTCGTATAGTTGACATCAGCGCCTTTATCTAGTAAAGCAGAAGCTATTTGAGTATAGCCCTTTTCTGCGGCCACCATTAAAGCCGTTGTACCATCTAGAGCTTGAGCATTAGGATTAATATTTTGAGCAAGCAGGACAGATACTTGAGCAAGATTACCATTTTTAACAGCCTGTACCAAGGCTGTTTCTTCTTTTTGCGAAGCCATACCAACAACTATAATCTATATTTTTCAGATTTTAACTGATTTTGCGATAAGTCCCATGTTCTCCGCTATATAGAACCCCTGAAGGGATCTATTTAAAATTAGAGATTGAGAGTAGGGGAGTAGGGGAGT
>NZ_LGSU01000681.1 GCF_002260545.1 Hydrocoleum sp. CS-953
AAACTTATCACCTGCCACCTATCACCTTTTTGAATACTTCTCAAAAACTACTAAATCAGCTTTGAGAAAATCAACAAATTGTCGTGCCGAAAACCCATCCGAAAATCTAAATTCTCTGCTAAATTCTTACCGAATAATTAATAATTAGTAATTATTAATTAAATCACTCAGCTTTATTAGCTTCCCCTTTCAAGGGGAAAAAATTTATTTTTTTGTCGTTGGTTAATCCTCTCCTTTTTAGGGAGAGGTAATTATCAATTATCAATTATCCATTATCCATTAATGAATTATTTCTTTCCACTTTGTGCTGCTACTTCTTCAGCAAAATTACTTTCTTGTTTCTCAATACCTTCTCCTAAAACAAATCGAGTAAAACGACGTACTTGAATATTTTCACCTAACTGAGCAATAGTATTTTTGACCAACTCCGCCACTGTAATATTTTGGTCTTTAATATAAGGCTGATCCATTAATGTTAATTCTTTCAACCGCTTTTCTATTCTTCCCTGAACTATTTTTTCCCTAATATTTTCCGGCTTTTTACTGAGGTCTTCTCTACCCATTTCTATAGATTTTTCACTCTCCACAAATGCAGTAGGAACATCATCAACTGATACATATTCTACCTGTGGACAAGCTGCTATTTGCATAGCAATATTTTTCACTAAATCTTTGAATGCCTCATTCCGGGCAACAAAATCTGTCTGACAGTTTACTTCTACTAAAACACCAATTCTGCTGCCTGTATGAATATAACTCTCAACCAGTCCCTCTGCTGCTACTTTACCCTCAAGTTTTCCTGCTGAAGCAATACCTTTTTGTCTGAGCCATTCTGTAGCTTTATTAATATCACCATCAGTTTCTTTCAGGGCTTTTTTGCAGTCCATCATACCTGCGCCTGTTTGTTCGCGCAACTCTTTAACTAACTTTGCAGATATTTCCGCCATCTTTCATTATTTCCTTTACTTGCAGTACAATTTAATTATTATAGAGTTGTCGCTAAAGATTTTGAAAAAATCTTCCATATATCCATATACTAGAGATAGAAATTAGTGAACTACCAAATAGCTAAAAGAGCTTGTTTCTTGGTTCTGGTAATTGAATGGTTGATTTTTCTATAGGAGGAGTCCTCTGTTTTATCCTTTAATTTACTAATGATATTGGCATTGGTAAATCAAGAGATAAATCTCTGGGAACAAATAAATCCAATCTTTTAGTTTCTTTCTATAATTTCTCTTTCTCCAAGCCTACAATTCATCCCATAAATATGCACCAATATGATACCACTGATGGTGGTGCATTATGATTATTTTACTCATAAGGCAAGATAGTAAGAGTATCTTGCTTCATTCCTAATAATTGCTCATCGCTACATAGCATATACTATAGCAATCCTCGGCATATTCGTGGCAAAAATCTTACTGCTTTTTAGGGAACAGGGAATAGACAGGAGTTTCAACTTTTTTATTTACTTTTTAATTTATCACAACCTATGCACGGATTGCTATATGTACGACAACACTCTCTTTGCCTTTTTTGTTTGAGCTATTCTAGAGCCTTATTCATACTACCATTATTTTCTTTTAGGGATTTTTTACACTAGATTATACCTGCCCTTATCTTTTCCCACAGTTATTTAACTAACTTTACAGATTTTCCACTATCTTTTTCCCAGTTTGTGCTGCTACTTCTTCAGCAAAATTACTTTCTTGTTTTTCAATACCTTCTCCTAAAACAAACCTAATAAAACGACTTACTTGTATTTTTTCACCTAACTGAGCGCTAGTTTCTTTAATCAAATCTTCTACTGTCTTATTTTGGTCGCGGATAAAAGGTTTATCCATCAAAGTTAACTCTTTTAACCGCTTTTCTATTCTTCCCTGAACTATTTTTTCTCTAATATTTTCCGGCTTATTACTCAGGTCTTCTCTACCCATTTCTATAGATTTTTCACTTTCTACAAATTCCGTGGGAATATCATCAACTGAAATATATTCTACCTGTGGACAAGCTGCTATTTACATAGCAACATTTTTAACTAATTCTTTGAATGTCTCATTCCTGGCCACAAAATCTGTGTCACAGTTTACTTCCACTAAAACACCAATTCTGCCACCAGTATTAATATAACTCTCAACTAATCCTTCTGGTACTACTGGTATTGGAGGGCAATAATCAAGAAATTTCTGTTTCAGCCATTCTGTAGCTTTATTAATATCCCCATTAGTTTTTGTCAGAGCCTTTTTGCAGTCCATCATANAATATAACTCTCAACTAATCCTTCTGGTACTACTGGTATTGGAGGGCAATAATCAAGAAATTTCTGTTTCAGCCATTCTGTAGCTTTATTAATATCCCCATTAGTTTTTGTCAGAGCCTTTTTGCAGTCCATCATACCAGCGCCAGTTTGTTCACGCAAATCTTTAACTAACTTTGCCGATATTTCCACCATCTCTTTTCATTTATTATTTGAGTTTCCTAACTCCAGGTAGGATTTTTAGAAATAATTTACGCTTTATTTTATCCCCAAAAATCCCACCTATCCTACTCAAAAATATTGCCGGAGTTTGTTATTCTTCTTCCTGACTTTCCTCTGATGATTCCTCTTGATTAGTATCATCTAAGTCAAAATCTCCTTCAGCTCCCTCATAATCATCTTCATAATCTTCGTAATCTTCATAGTCTTCTTGATAATCTGTTTCGAGTTGACCATGACGACCTTCATAAATAGCATCAGCCAATTTGCCTAATATAAGTTTAATTGACCGAATAGCATCATCATTTGCCGGAATCGGAATATCTACTTGAGTAGGGTCACAATTTGTATCTAATAAGGATACAATCGGAATATCCAACTTCTGACATTCTTGAACAGCATTATACTCTCGTCGCTGGTCCACCATAATTACCCCATCAGGGAGGCGACGCATATTTTTAATCCCACCCAGATATTTTTGTAGTTTAGCCATTTCACGACGAAGCACTGAAGCTTCTTTTTTCGGCAATAAATCTAGTGCCCCACTATTCTCACGACGCTCCAGGTCTTTCAATCTTTCTACACGAGTCTTAATAGTAGTCCAGTTGGTTAGCATTCCACCCAACCAACGTTGGTTAATATAATAACCTCCGCATCTAGTGGCTTCTTGAGCGATAATACCAGCAGCTTGACGNATTTCACGACGAAGCACTGAAGCTTCTTTTTTCGGCAATAAATCTAGTGCCCCACTATTCTCACGACGCTCCAGGTCTTTCAATCTTTCTACACGAGTCTTAATAGTAGTCCAGTTGGTTAGCATTCCACCCAACCAACGTTGGTTAATATAATAACCTCCGCATCTAGTGGCTTCTTGAGCGATAATACCAGCAGCTTGACGCTTGGTACCAACGAATAAGAATTTTTTTCCTTGTTCTGAGGCCGTTCTGATATAATTATAGGCTTCATCCATTAATTGAGCTGTTTGAACCAGGTCAATTATATGAACACCATTACGCTCAGTAAAAATATACTGGGACATTCTTGGGTTCCAGCGACGGGTCTGATGCCCAAAGTGGACTCCTGACTCTAATAATTGAGCCAAACTAACAACTGGCATATTTTAATCTCCTATTCGGGTTAATCCTCCATCCAGGTGTATTCCCACAGATTAAAAATCTGTAGAACACCCGATTACCCAGATGTGCGATTTTAGACAACTTTTCTAGCTTAACATATTATGGAACAGATTTAGCAGAGAAGATAACTAGGGTTTGCTGAAAAAGTCTTTTAGTAGTGGTAGGAGTCAGGAATTTTAGGGGCGATTTCCGTGCCGGAATGCTCCTAATTACGCGAATCGCCCCTACAGGAGAAATGGGGAATTTAGAAGAGGTAGTCGGAAGAATAGTAAGAGTGATTTTTCTCTAAATATTGAGCAAAAAANTCGGATTTATTTTGCAAGCCCTAATTAATAATTAACAATTTATAGCAATCCTAAATTGGTCGTGAAAAATAAAAAATTAGATACAAAACTTGAAACTATTGCCTGTTCGCTCAAAGCGTTCAATAATGGATAATGTAAATTGATAATTACCTCTCCCTCAAAGCAAAAGGATTGAATAAAAGGAATATTTTTTTTGTTTCTCTTTGAAAGGAGAGGCTTTATACCATTTCTCAAAAACTTTTCTACATTTTGTTGAGTAGGGGAGTAGGGGAGTAGGTAGAGACGTTTAGCGTTCCGCACAACTCCGTT
>NZ_LGSU01000682.1 GCF_002260545.1 Hydrocoleum sp. CS-953
TATCTACATAGTTTCAAAGTTATAATGTTAAATAATCTGTTGAAATTATTGTAACCTCAAAGTTTTCTGTCTATTAAATCTTAAAATCTTAATGCATGAATTTTGACTTCCGCGAAACAAAACAGTTATATGATAGTTTTTAAGTAGACAGATACTCTAACGCCTCCGTTAAAATAGGACTCTATAGATTTTTTGAGGTGGAGTTCCCTCAAAATTTGGAGCTTGTGGACAGATAGATATGAAAAATTATTGAAGGGTAATTCTCAAAAAAGCAGGGAATGATTTGCTAAAGGTCAAAATCATTAGGATAATTTGAGAAATTACCAGAAGTGTAGTGAGAATGTCAACTCAACTCAAGAAATGTTTTGAAATTAATTAAAGGAATCTTAATTAGCTATTCACAACAGACTTTCTGGCATAATTATTACAGTAGTATCTATGGTTTTGTTAATGACCAAGTATTTTCACAAGAGGGATGTCTAAAGTGTCCAGTCAATTTGGTTTCATAGCTCTTTATGAAATAATGACAAGAAAACTAAAGAACTACTTAATTAGTCTTACCGCAAGTTTTTTCTAGTTTTGTCAATACCACTCTCTAGGATCGAGAAACTTATTGGGATCAATCTTAACTATTTAACCATGATAAAATCCTAAATATAGTTGAGATGTAAATTCTCAATGCTTTCCTGATACCAATTCAGACAGTAATTTACCTATTTTCTGATAACTAATGATTTGTGAAAATGGATTCTTGGTCGGTGTCAAACTTATCAGTAGAGAAATTGACAAACTCTCATAGTTATAGTTCATTGCTCATTAATAACTAAAACTTATTAGCACCAATGAACAAAGAATTATGACCTAAGCTAAATGGCCTAGCAAAAGTTAGGTCAAGATATAACGTGCTTTTTTGAAATCTGATCCGAATCTATTATGACTCAAACTTTTTCCAACGGTTCCAATTCTAGCAAAACACTTAACATCAATGGTGTTAAAACTTCTGATGCAGATGTAACGGGTAAAATTTCCTATAGACCTGACCGTAGCTCTTCATCCAATGGTCAATCAATTAGGCAACAACCTCCTGCTGAAGAAAGCAATGAGGCAATGATGGAGGCTGTCCGGACAATGCTACTCTCAGTAGGAGAAGATCCTGAGCGAGAAGGATTGCTCAAAACTCCCAAGCGGGTTGCAGAAGCAATGCAATTTTTGACTAGTGGCTACAGTCAATCCCTGGAAGAAATTGTGAATGGTGCTATCTTTGACGAAGGTCATAACGAAATGGTTCTAGTTAGAGATATCAATCTTTTTAGTCTTTGTGAACATCATATGCTACCCTTCATGGGAAAAGCTCATGTAGCTTATATTCCTAATCAAAAAGTAGTAGGACTAAGTAAGCTAGCTAGGATTGTCGAAATGTATTCTCGTAGATTGCAAGTCCAGGAAAGATTAAATCGTCAAATTGCTGAAGCAATTCAAACAATATTAGAACCAAAGGGTGTAGCAGTTGTAATTGAAGCTACTCATATGTGTATGGTAATGCGGGGAGTTCAAAAACCTGGTTCTTGGACTGTTACCAGTGCAATGCTTGGTGTTTTTGAAGAAGATCAGAAAACAAGAGAGGAATATTTGAGCTTAATTCGCCATCAACCTGCATTCTTTTAATAGGTAGTAACTGAATTTAGTGGGAATAAGGAATTGATGAAGGAGTCAGGAGACAGAAGAAAGGAGCTAAAATCAATTAGTGGCGATGCATCCACCCATTAATTGAAAACCACCAAATTTAATTATTTGGTGGAGTCCTTAAACCCATTTATAATCCTTCGCTATGGGGCTACGCGCAAGTCAAAACTCCAAAATGTAAAAGTCAAAAATAATCTCTGACGCTTATTTGAATATTTATAAGTGTCATAACCATAATGCGTAGTGTTATAGAAGCAAGCTACATCTACCAGTTGATAATGGATAATGGATAATTAACTCTGGTTAAAACCGTAACAGAATAGAATATAAGGAAATTCAAGAGCACTTTTTTTCTCTTGAAATAGAAGGCTTTAAACCTGAATTATCAATTATCCATTAGGAAAGAATTATCCAAATAAATTCTGACTCCTGAATTCTTTACTTAGTAAATATTCTTATTTCCTTCCCCTGCTTTTCTATTGAATTCTTTACTTAGTAAATATTCTTATTTCCGCCCCCTACTTTTCTATAAATAATTATAGAAAAGTACGGTGGAAGACTAAGATTCAAAGTAAATAACTTAGACAACAAAAATATACAGATAGAGAGATTTCTGATATGACTAAACCAATCAAATTTGGAACAGATGGCTGGCGCGGTGTCATAGCTGATGATTTTACTTTTGAAAGAGTTGCTTTAGTAGCTCCCATTGCAGCAAAAATCTTAGAGAAAAATTATGCTGATTCTACTAATAATAGTAAAACAATAATTGTCGGCTATGACCGGAGGTTTATGGCTGAAGAATTTGCTCAAGTTGCTGCCGAAGCTGTTCAAAATGCAGGATTTGATGTTTTGTTAACGGATACTTATGCTCCTACTCCTGCTTTTAGTTTGGCAGCATTTCAAAAACAAGCTCTTGGGGCAATTGTGATGACTGCTAGTCATAATCCAGGGAAATATTTAGGGTTAAAAGTTAAGGGTGCTTTTGGTGGTTCGGTGCCTCCAGAAATAACTAAGCAAATAGAAGATTTATTAACAGTTGAAGCTGAAAAAGATTTGGTTCAAGGAAGTAAGATAGAAAGTTTTAATCCTTGGCCTAGTTATTGCGAAACTCTCCAAAAAATGGTAGAGATTGATAAAATTAAGTCGGCAATTAATGAGGGTAAATTAAAAGTTTTTGCAGATGTAATGCACGGTGCTGCTGCTGGAGGTTTACAACAAATATTGGGAGTAGAAATTGAAGAAGTTAATGGTGATCGTGACCCTTTATTTGATGGTGGGGCACCTGAACCTTTGCCTCGTTATTTAAGTAAACTTTTTAAGGAAATTAAAAGTTATCGAGCAGCAAATAAAGGAAGTTTAGCAATTGGATTAGTTTTTGATGGAGATAGCGATCGTATTGCTGCTGTGGATGGAGAGGGTAATTTTCTCAGTTCTCAAATTTTAATTCCAATTTTGATTGAACATCTGACAACTAGACATGGTTTTAGTGGGGAAGTGGTGAAGACTATTAGTGGTTCCGATCTATTTCCGAAGGTGGCGGAATTATACAAGATGCCAATATTTGAAACTCCTATTGGTTATAAATATATTGCTGACAGGATGTTGTCTACTCAGGTGCTTGTGGGTGGTGAAGAGTCTGGGGGTATTGGTTATGGTACTCATATTCCAGAAAGGGATGCTTTATTGTCGGCGCTCTATTTGTTGGAAGCAGTTGTGATGTCTGGTGAAGATTTGAGTGTTATTTATCGCCAACTGCAAGAAAAAACGGGTTTTAGTTCTGTTTATGACAGGATAGATTTACCTTTGGCTAATATGGAAGTACGAGCGCGACTGTTGGAGGAGTTAACAAATAATCCTGTGACGGAGGTTGCCGGACAAAAAGTGGTTGATTGTTTAACGATAGATGGGTATAAGTTTCGGTTAGCTGATGGTCGTTGGTTATTGATTCGGTTTAGTGGTACTGAACCTGTTTTGCGACTTTATTGTGAAGCTGCGGATATGCAGCAGGTTAAGCAAACTTTGGAATGGGCGAAAAATTGGGCAAATAGTATTTAGTGTGGAGGAGTCAGGAGTCAGGAGTCAGGAGTCAGGAGGGGTAAAAAGAATTGGTTAGGAGTTACGCAGATACCATGTATATAGTAGCTTTGCGTAAGTCCTGTTTGTTCACTAGGAATAAAGAGGAGAAAGTTTTTGGGAGTTGGTGAATCAAGCTATGAAATCTAAATTTCACCAAATATAAAATGCCTTTCAGTTAATAGTTATCGCCTAACTATTAAAACACAATCATATCCAAAATCACCAACACCGGAATCCTAAATAGGTTGCAACATTTTATCGTAGGGGTTTGGTCTCCAAACCCAAGCAAAAATGGAATGTAAAAACCAAATCCCTACAGCTTTTTTTCGCCAATCATTTTATCCTACTATAACTAATTAATAGGAGAAAGTTTTTATATATAGGAATCCTAAATAGGTTGTAACATTTTATCGTAGGGGTTTGGTCTCCAAACCCAAGCAAAAATGGAATGTAAAAACCAAATCCCTACAG
>NZ_LGSU01000683.1 GCF_002260545.1 Hydrocoleum sp. CS-953
TTTCCTTATATTCAATTCCGTAACGGTTTTAACCAGAGGTAATTATCAATTAATGAACTAACCTTAGTCATTACTTAATTATTTCAAAAGCTATTTCCATAGTTATGATTGATGAAAAGCTGAAACCTGACTGCTAATAACTTAATGCTTATAATCTTTAGTTCTTAACTTCTGCTATTTCTATGACTCGACTATTCCAGTCTTTAACCAATAAATTAAGAGGTTTTTCTGACCTAATTTTGTACTTAAGACCTCGCATTTGTACACGCATTAATATTTGTTCTAAACAGTCTTTATCAAAACAAACATGACGTTGGTGGTTTTTTGCTCCGAGACTCGCTCCACTGATAATGTGTAGTTGAGTATTTTTCATTAATTGATACCATAAACCATCTGAAGGTGCTGTTCCTTGGTTAGTAGTGCTGGGTCTGGTATAATCATTTGATAGGTAAAGTGGATCTATACCTGTTGCTCCTAATGTTTGTTCATAATTATAGTAGTAATGTAAGGGAACTTCTGCTACTGGTAACTCCAGTAGTCCTTCATATAATTGTTGGGCGATCGCCAAGTCGGATACCATAATTGTATGAACTTTTGGGGCGCTGGTCAGAAACATCCACATAGCTACAGCATAAGCAGCTAATAGCATAACCATTATTCCCTGAGTAGAAAATAGACTATCAAGAGGCAATTCTGGTAAAAAAGCACTTAGAGGTAACTGGGGAAGCAAAAAAGCCATAATATTTACTACTGACATCATCTAAAGATTAGGTTTAAATAATTACTATTGAATAAATTTAATTTAATTTTAGTTCAGACTTATAACTATACTATATTAGCAAATTTAGTTTTGTTTAGACTGTAATGCTCAATCCATTTTAGATCGAGAAAGTATAGTTATAATTTTTTCTCCATCAGCTTTTACTTGTTGCATCCCTTCATTAATAACATCAGGAAATCTGATTTAGTAAGTAGCTAAACAAAATTAAACCTACAATAACTGTAGGAGGTAAATTTGCCAAAACTATTATGTTCTATAGGTCACTAAATTATCAGCTATCCTAACTCCTTTTCAATATTAACTTGATTTATGGCCAGATACTTATGAGTTATTTTAGAGTATTTGTCTATGGTACTCTCAAACCAGGTGAGGTAAACTATCTATCCTATTGTGCTGAAAAAATTGTTCCGAAAAGTGCGGGCCTGGATCACCTTACCCTCGCCGATCAGGCGACCATCGCCAACATGGCGCCGGAATATGGCGCGACCTGTGGCTTCTTCCCGATCGACGAAGAGACCATCCGCTATCTGAAATTCACCGGCCGCGACGACGATCGGATCGCTCTGGTAGAGGCTTNGTTCTATAGGTCACTAAATTATCAGCTATCCTAACTCCTTTTCAATATTAACTTGATTTATGGCCAGATACTTATGAGTTATTTTAGAGTATTTGTCTATGGTACTCTCAAACCAGGTGAGGTAAACTATCTATCCTATTGTGCTGAATATGTTGTGGAATTTTTTCCCGCAGTAGCAAAAGGTTTGTTGTATGAACTACCTATTGGTTATCCAGCAATGACTGGAGGAGAGAGTAATGTGCATGGATTTGTTTTATCATTTAGAAATCCAAAGGTTTTACTAGAGCTAGATAAGTTAGAAGATTATCATCCTGAACGCCCTCCAGAAGAAAACGAGTATCAAAGACAAAAAATTCCTACTTTTGGACTTGATGGAAAATATTTATGGACAGTTTGGAGCTATTTAATGTTACCGGAAAAAGTTAAGTTACTTGGTGGTAAATTCTTACCTAGTGGATGTTGGACAGGCAAGATATCAACTTAAAGTAAGATAATTATTTAATAACTACTATTATATTAATTTTCTACAGGTGTAACAGAAGGTTGGGGAATTTGAAACAATGGTTCATTGACAGTTAACATAACATTATTGGGGTTAACTATTTCTATAATAGGTTCATTTAAAGCTATTTGTACAGGTTCAGTATCAGGCACAGATTCATCCACTAACTGAATTACTGGAGAACGAGTAGCAGAAATAATTCCCGATATAACTCCTATAAATAGAGCAGCGATGGCACTACCACGCCAAATCAAAGTCCGTTTCGATCTACGGTCAATTTTTTCAAATACTTGTTCAACTGTTCTATCTACAGTTTCTACTGTTGGAGTTATTGGCATTCTTTGAAACTCAGAACGTAGTTGTACTAATCTCTGATAAAGATGTTTAGCAACTGGATCTTTAGCTAGTAAAGCTTCTACTTCTCTACGTTGTGATGGTGTCACTTCACCATCAAGGTATGCACTTACTAATTCAAATCTTTCTTGTTTCATAACTATTTTTTCACCCTGAACCCCATCGTCAAAGTCATCTAAATCAAAATTTTCACTCATATTCAAACCACATAAAAACTTGATATTTTTTGATAAATTTTTCTATAGATTAAAAGATTTTTTTAGTTGAAATTTAGGTTAATGTTTTGAAGTCTCTATTAAAATTTTATTTGTTGATTTTTTGAGGTCAATTTTTGAGTTGATTTACAAGAGAATTTAATAACTTAATTCAGCCTATTTCAACCATCAAATATCCAAATATTTTTGGAGCTGCAATTGTAATCTTTGTCTAGCTCTAGCAATTCTTGATTTAACAGTTCCTAGAGAAACTCCAGTAATTTCTGCAATTTCTTCATAAGATAAACCTTCAATTTCTCTCAAAACAATAGTTACTCTGAATACTTCAGGTAATTGAGCGATGGCATCCCTAAGACGGTCATAAAACTCTTGTGTAGTTAATTCTTCTTCTGGCCCAGGAGTATCTGTAGCAATCTCCCAATCAATCATACCATCCTCTAAAGCCAGAGGGGCATCCAATGATAGAGGAGGGGTAACTCTTTTTCGTTTCCGTAACTCGTCGTAAAACAAGTTAGTAGTTATACGACTTAGCCAACTCTTGAACTTAGCTGGTTCTTGTAAGCGTTTAATATTACGGTATACACGAATCCAAACTTCTTGAGCCAAATCTGAGCGATCTTGCCATTCGGGGGCCAAGTGATACAAAATTTTATCCACATGGGGTTGGTACCGATGTAGAAGTTCGGCGAATATAGTTCGATCTGGGCGACTACCTTGTTGGCAACGCAATACTAGATCGTAGTTAGAGAGTTTTTCTGGTGGCAATTCCACTTGCGAAAGGGTTGTTTCAACCTTAGACCAGGGTACAGATATATATTGACTCATTGGCGGAATTGGCTCAATAGTTTTGTTTTCCTATTTAGCTACAGTTACCTATACCTACCTAGACGAGAAATATTTTACAGAGTTCCCAACTTCTCGAGTCCCGACTCCCGACTATCCTATTGGTCTGTCCAGATTAATTTGATGGGTATAGCTGTTAAATTGTTTCCCTTGTCTACCTTTCCCCTTGTCTTTCCAGGAAACATCTCTCACAATGTGAAAATTAACAAACCACTACTCCTCACTCTCCACTTCAACATATTTCCCAACTTCTCCAGTCCCGACTCCTAACTATCCTACTGGTCTGTCCAGATTAATTTGATGGGTACTGTTAAATTGTTTCCCTTGTCTACCTTTCCCCTTGTCTTTCCAGGAAACGTCTCTCACAATGTGAAAATTAACAAACCACTACTCCTCATTCTCCATTTCACAAGCTCCAATACTGACCCAACTACTGGAACCATCAGCCCAATGTTCTTTTTTCCAGATAGGGGCAGTATGTTTCAAAGTATCAATGGCATAACGACAAGCTTCAAAGGCTTCGGAACGGTGTGGACAGCCAATGGCCACTAAAACACTAATTTCACCAATCTTTAAACGTCCCACCCGATGATGAATTACAACGGTATTAATATCTGGCCATTGACTACGAATTTCTGTGGCAATTTGTTCAAATACTTTGATAGCCATGGGTTGATAGGCTTGATATTCTAGGGCAACTACAGATTGACCGTCTGTTTGATTACGAACCATTCCGCTCATTACTACTACAGCACCATTGGCTGGATTATTTGCCAATGCGTAAATATCTTCAATAGATAAAGGAGCTATAGTAATAGAAAAGTTATCCTGTTTTTGTTGTGGTTTAGTAGATAAAGGCATGGATAATGAATAATTGATAATTAATAATAGATAATTTATAATTAATCTCCAGAGGTTTCAAGCCTCTCCTTTTTCAGTTATCAGTTGTAATCAATAATTGAT